>CANIZU010000011.1 GCA_947472115.1 Flavobacteriales bacterium
CTTGATTTAACACCCCGCCGGTTATTACCTATAATTTGCCTCCACTGCGAGGGTCAATTGCAGTCCGACGGAGTGGATCAGTTTGTCCGACTACTCCAGTCAGCCTCTAAATGATTGCACATGCAACACCCAACCACCCATCCAATAAATTGTTTAAATCTGCCGATATGTGGATTCGCCAAAATAAATTCAATTTCCCAAAAGTGAATTCGATAAATTCTTTGCTTAAAAAACGACTTAAACAAATTTTTGAGCGTTTTTGAAGTCGAGTAATCAGAGAATCATCATTCAAAAACAAACTTTCATCGATGCAAATCAGCTACCCGTCGGAAATCGGAGATCGGACAATTTTGGGCTCAAAAATGGTCAAAATGTTTGAACCATGTTTGAACCGGCCAAAAACAGCAAGGCCCCAAATCTCTCTGAGGCCTTGATTTTACTGGGTCGGGATGGCGAGATTCGAACTCACGACCCCTTGCACCCCATGCAAGTGCGCTACCGGGCTGCGCTACATCCCGATTTGGTTATTTGACTTGGCCAAAACCTAATCTCCCGGTAATAATGTGCATGAGAATGGGTCACCTGATAAGGGATTGCAAATATAATCAATTCAACGGAGCCCTACAAGAAGTGACAAACCTGCATTTAAGAATCAATTGCTATAAACTACTCCCAACCCTTTACTAAGTAATTTGGACATCCGTTTGACCAATCCAAAATTTGACTTTAACATTGTTAACCTGTTTATAACATGCCATTAGCAAAATTGAAATATAACCCCTCCGGTTTAAAGGTCACGCCTTTCGGATTTTCAATGCTTATGCTCACTTTATTTTGTTCGATTTTTATTCCCAATACAAGTATCGCCCAAAGACTTTCACTTAAACAGGAGTTGATCATAGAGAAAACCATGCAGCCAACCCTGCAAGATGAATCAGACAAACACGAGCTTCTGATGGGAAAAGGCGCCTTTGTTCAGCTCGGCAAAGACACTATATTCAATATTCACGGACTCCGTTATGTTTTTAAAATCACAGGAGATACCGCCATTCGTTTGGATAAATCCATCTACCACGGAACAAGTTTTTGGCGATATCTCTATGAATACAATGGACAAATTTTCACCATGGGTGGATATGGTCAGTTCATAACTAATAATAACATCGAGAGTTTTAATTTCGATAGCAGAGAATGGTATCTCGTAAAAACCAGCGGCGAAAAACCCAAATATATCAAAGGATGCGTAATTAGAGCCAAAGACCAGCTGTACCTTTTCTGCAATACGTTGAGCGGAAATAGCGTAGAAGCAAATATTTCCGATCCCTATTTCTATCAATTTGATTTACCCTCACTTACCTGGAAACGTTTCCCAATCGTTCAAAGTGAATTACAAAATTTCGAAGCGGAGATCATCCTTTATGCGACTGATTACATCGTAGTTATGGATAACCGAAATGCCATGCTAATTAGCAACAAAACATTAGAATTTATCCAGGTATCCAAAGAAGAACTCGGCATAAAAACATCATACCGAAACATTTCCATCCACAACAACTCCCTTTTATTTTCCAACGATATCCGTCATCGCAGTAATGAGAACCTACCCGGAATTAATCTGGGCACGTTTTGGAATGAACATAAATTCGCAGCAAAAAAAATCATTTTACATCCGAGTTATTATCAACTCTATCCAAATCGAATTTGGATAACAACTTCCTGTGGCGTGACTATTTTGTTAATCTGTTTCTTTATTGTGTTACATAAACGTATTAAAAATAAAAAAGAGACACCCCTAATTAACCAAATCATTCGACATAATACCAAAACTCTAAGTACCGAAGAACTGGATCAATTATTGGGAATTGACCATATGGAAATCGAAAGTAGGAAAGCAAAACGTCATCGCATGCTAGCCCAAATTGAAGTCGCTTCGCCCGGTCTCATTCAACGTTTAAAAGATGAATCAGATAAACGAAGATTCGTCTACTACGTGAGCCGAGACTGATCAAACCCCTGTTTTTCGTCGAAAATTTTTGGTTAGAATTGGTAATTACCAATATGTGACCAATTCTAATTTCATGGGATAGGATATTTGCATCATATATTTTATTTTATGATTCTTTTTAAATCCACAGCAGATAACCTCATTTGGGTCTTACACATTTTACTGTGGAGTAGTAGTTGCTTTTTGGGTGCACTTGCAATTCTTCATTTCACAAAAACAAAACTTTGGATACGTCGTTTTTCTAAAAAAAATTTGGCTCTATTGTCGGGAATAATCATCCTATTTTCCACAATTGGGATTTATGCTTTTGAAGAGAAACTACTATGCGCCTCTGCAAGCGGTAATTGGGATTTTGGTTATTCCTATCAAAACGAACTCAGTATCAATCTGGAAGAAAAAACTTACGTTATCAAAGAATCAAACAGCAAAACATTCAAAGGGTTTGTTACTCCCCTCACCAAAGGTGATTCCAATGATGACTTTTATCTATATCTTTATTTGCTTGGATACCCCAATGAAATGTCGTCTACGATGGTAAAATTCTCTCCGCTGCATTCGCCCCAGCTCCATCTTAAAAATCAAGTGCTGCCCTGTAAATAATAGATTCGCAAACCAATTTACATCTCCCAATTATTAACTTTGACACATGTTACATCCATGGGTCATTGCAGTGCAATCTCAGTTTAAAACGGCTACAAACCTCATCGCAGCCGAGGCTATGTCGGCCTACATGAAAAACCAATTTCCGTATTTAGGTATTTCATCGCCCCAACGCGCGGTAATACTTAAGCCCCTACTTGAAAAAGAAAATTTGCCCCAATACCCCGAGTTACCCCAAATTTGCAATCAACTTTGGTCGTTGCCGGAAAGAGAATTCGCCTATGCCGGAATAAGTCTGTTGGCCAAAATGCAAAAGCAATTAACGCCAACCGATATTGAGTGGATCTGTTCGCTCATTACACAAAGAAGTTGGTGGGACACTGTAGATTCTATCGCAGGAGCTATATTAAGTACGATAGTTGTCAAAAACCCCTCTTGCCTGTGGGATAAATTTGTACAACACATCGAAAGCGACAATTTTTGGTTAAATCGTACCGCGATCATAGTTCAGCTACGATGCAAAAAGCAAACAGACACCCATTTCTTAGAAACCGCCATTTTACCCCACATGGTAAATAAAGAGTTCTTTCTTCGCAAAGCCATTGGCTGGTCGCTCCGACAATACGCCAAAACCAACCCCCATTGGGTCATAGATTTTGTAAATCGATACGACAACCATTTGAGTGGTCTTTCAAAAAGAGAAGCGTTGAAACATCTGTAAAGTATCCCGAGTTTCAGAAAATCAATTACGTCGCTAAGGAACTATGGGGATAATCGACAATTGTTCTAAAAATATTCAATCTATTCGCTCTCCTTTCGAGAACTCAAAACGCGGACGGAATAGTCCTGAATTTTCTTTTCACGATTCAACATCACCGTAACCGCCTGATTGGCATAGTAATGCGTTACAATTGTCTCCGTTTTAAACAACCGTAACTTCCCCTTTTTCTTGGGCACTTCGATTTCCTTTCTGGCTTTTCGATGGGAATCCAGATGATATTTACACTCATAGGAGCCACTGCTGTCCTTGGTTACAGAAAACGATGCCGTATCTATCGTAATCTCCTCCTCTACCACCCCTTCTTGATTTTTCTGAAACAAATCGTACAAATCTGCT
The DNA here is from genome assembly GCA_947472115.1 of Flavobacteriales bacterium. Taxonomy (GTDB): domain Bacteria; phylum Bacteroidota; class Bacteroidia; order NS11-12g; family UBA955; genus UBA955. The sequence continues at coordinate 3,723 of CANIZU010000011.1, forward strand.
TTATTGATTTGCGTTTTATCCATAAATCGCGGCGTAGACGCATCAAAATACGACAACAATTCTTTGTGTTCGCCTGTAGCAAAAAGCTCGTAGAAGGTCTGTAAATAAGCCATTAGCGTCAATTTCTCCTCGGGTGTCACCAAGGTTGTCAGCATACTTTTCGCCGACTGAATATAAACCCCATTGGGATGCGAACTGATATATCGTTGCAATGCCTCCAAACTACCTTCACGGAGGGCAATATCAAAATCAAACGAATCAATCATCAGCTTGGCATCTTCGATGTGCATACCGCCCGTTGCTTCCATAGCCAACAAATACCTACCCAAATTGGATTTATCGGGAGGATTTAACGCCGAATTCCAGAGTTGTTCATCTTTCTCGTACAATGCTTTGAGCGCCTCGCGAGCCATCGACCCAAACTTACCTTTCGGAAATTTTTCCAAAAAATGTTGATACGATGGAATACTAGCCTCCTGATTTGCCACACTCCATGCTGCTTGCTCTTCACTAAAACTCTGGTAATAGGCAACCATCGCAATGATACCGGTAACAAAGATGAGCACTATGAGAATCCAAGCCGATTTCCCTTTGGATTTTGAACGCTGATTCTTTTGATCTATCTGGTCGATGATTTCTTGCGCTTCCGCCGACTCTTCCATCAACTGAATCGCCTTTTTTGCTTCGTCGTACGCCTCATCCCTTCTACCCTTTTCAAAATACTGCTGGGCTTTGGCGACTGCTTTCAAACCCATTTGATGTTTGATTTCCTGAGCAAGGACGATATTATTTTCCGAAGCATCCAACTCCAAAGCTTTCCGAATTAGGATGTTGGCTTCATAAATTTCACCCAGGGCTAAAGCCGCTTTTGCTTTATTATGAAGTAGTTGGGCCGTATTTGGCTGATGCGATTGCTCGGTTTGATCCATATCATTGGGCTGAAAAAAAGGATCGGGAGAATCACCAACATTCATGAGGTAAAATTACAATGCGATTGCGAGTCAGACAATACGCTGTCGACGAATCTAAATAAAAAAGAGAGGGGCGCCCTGCGGGCGCCCCTCTCTACTCATTCAATATACTAAACGACACCTATTACTTGGTGATAGTGATCTTCTCTGTGGCAACACGACTTCCACTTTGAACGCGAACCATGTAAACACCTTCACTCAAATCACGAGTGTCAACATTTACCAATCCGTTATTCTGGGTGTTGATCGACTTAACCGCTGCGCCACTCATATTAGTTACTACAATGCTAACAGCTGTTCCGAATGATTCGGTCATTGCAACATTGAAGCTACCAATAGCAGGGTTAGGATAAACCGCAATACCAGATGTAGCCAAGCTCTTCGCTGATGCACGATTCATAACCACAGTCTTTGTAGCACTGCACTCACAACCCGTAGATTTTGTTACCGCATACATGGTTACTTGATAGCTACCATCTTTCAAGAAGTTGAATTGAGCGGTAGGACCGTTTTGCTTTCCACCATTCTCAATTACCCAAGTATATGTTACTGTCCCTTGAGCTCCAACAGAACCTGTAGAATTCATTGGCTCGAACTTCATTCCATAGTATCCAAATGCGTAATCTGGAGTCGCTTGGAAATCGCAAGTCTTAGGACCTTCATTGATGGTAATCTGACGAGTGAATGAATCCAAACATCCGCCAGCAATCTTCGCTTTCAACGTTACGTTATACGTAGTAGTTGCGTTTACGTTATATGTATGCAAAGGATCACTTTCAGATGAACTGGTGTTATCACTGAAATCCCATGAATAACTGATATCTCCTTGAGCCCATGATGTGCTGTTATTGAATACGATTGGCTGACCTGCGCAAACATCGGCAGCACTAAAATAAGCCTTAGGTTGAATCAATACTTCCAATGATTTGGTAGCAGAAGATGTACAACCATTATCCAATGAAATTGTTAAAGTCGCTGTCTTTGGACCCAAAGATCCCCAACTGTGAGAAGGTGATTCTGCTTTGGTTGAAGTTCCATCGCTAAATACCCACTGATAACTTGCGATTGCGTTTGCAACAGCAGACGTAGTATTGGTGAAATCCGTTGGCTTCAAAGAACATGCTGGTCCATTGATAAAGCGAACTTTTGGACTTTCTTTAACAACTACGATGTTAGTGACTGAATCCTTACATCCGAATTCTGAAGTGATAACCAATTTCACATTCTTCTTACCAGATGAACCAAACAAATGCTTAGGTGCCATATCGGTACTTACACTGTTATCATCAAAATTCCAATATGAACCAATCAAACCTGATCCGATGCTGCTGTTGTTAGCAAATACGAAGTCTTTGTTATCGCAATCGCCACTCACCACTTTGTAAGCCGCTTTTGGCTTTTCAAATTGGTAAACTCTTTGAATTGCTGAGGCCTTACATCCAGCCAAATCTGAGGTTAAAGTAACCAAATAAGATCCTTTGCTTGCATACTTATATGTAGGGTTGTTTGCAGTACTGATTCCTTTGTTATCACCGAAATCCCAACTTACCGTAGCAGTGCTTGGAGTTGTTAAATTAGTGAATGTTAAATTGTACCCTTCACATGCATTCTTTTTGCTGAAACTAGCTGTTGGCACAGGATTCACTTGGAAAGTCACACTATCCTTACTCGGGAATCCGTAAGGCAACGTTTTTGCCAACATCATCACTTTATAAGTACCAGGTGTTTTGTAAACAAACACGGGATCTGGGGCATCGGTGTTATCCGAAACTTTTCCAGTTCCAAAATCCCATTTGAATTCCATGTTTCCAGAAGTTACTGTAGACTTGTTTTCGAACAAGATACTTTCACCCACACAGGCCTGCTTTGGCTTAGTAAAGTTTGGTACAATGGTAGGATAAATCAGTACATCACGCTTGATGATTGTGTCACATCCGTTTCCTTTGTCATTCACAATCAAATAAAGTGTAATTGTAGAATCTTCCAAACTCTTGTCGGTAGTAACAAACTTAACCAACATATCAGAAGTTGCCGTTGGAGGAGTGACCGTAGCACCCGTTACAGATTTACCATATTTGCACTTAGCAACTACGCTCGCAGCCCAATTGTTTCCACCACCATTACCCAAATAATCCTTGTTAGTATAAACGCGGGGTGAGTTCACTGAATATTCAACGGGCTGACCTAATACGGTAACGTCGTTGTTTTTAGCTGGCTGATAGTAAGCCCAAGTAGGTGAAGTAGTAAATGTAAACACTCCGCCACCTGGAGCAGGCTTCACGGTTGTATTAAAGATGAATGAATCATTGCTATTGTTATCATCTGGCAAATCAACATAAATTGCGATACGCGCTGGACCTGATGCATTTAACACCAATGCTGTTGGGAAGAAAACCTTCACCGTGTCGCCGTTAGCCAATTGCTTGGTTACAGTTGCACTAATTTTTGGTCCTTTGTTTACAGCATATGAAACCTTGAAGTTTCTCGCTTTGTCATAAGGATACAAACTCTTCACAATAAGCCATGTTGCACCCGTTGTGTATCCGGCACAAACAGAGGCTGGCACAGAAAAGTTGGTTGCTATTGCTTGAAGGTCCGTACTTGTTTCCAATCCACCACGATCGTGAGCCACAGTATTCCTGGGAACCTGCTTACAATCTACTGAATTTTGAGAAATATAACCTACGTTGTTTTGCAATGTCCAAGCTCCCGCTCTCCAGTCATTATTTGTAGCGTCTACATACAATGGATTATCTGCGTTATCACGAGAACCTTGCAACCCTGAACCGCTAAATCCAGCCCAATCCGTATAGTTGGTTCCGTTGAAATACCAGTAAGGGTAAGTAAATAAGTTGTTCAAAGAATATGTATTGTCATTGAATTCTTTCAACACACCCGGCGACGCGTATGCCAAATACATATAAAGGTAACGGTAGTATTGAGTACCAGTACCTTTCAAGTCAATGATATTACCTGTGAACTGTACAGTGTGATAGTACAAATACAAATAACAATAGATATATGATGATCCAGGAGTAGGCGCAGTAGATGTATTTGCCATGAAGGTGTTATTTCTAACTTCCGCAGTAAATGTTCCACTCAATCCAGAATACACATAAATGTATTGTGAATTAGCATAGTTACCCGCAACTACGTTTCCAATTACCTCGTAATTGTTCAAATAATACAAGTAGAAATAGTGATAACCCGTAGTACCGGTACAAGTATTACCTACTACGTAATTCCTATTGATCTTAAAGTTGTTGGTACCCGTATAATAATAAATGTAAACACTGTAATTGTATGGACCCGCTACGTTTTTAGTGATCGTGTTATTTTGGAATTCATTCCAAGTATAGGTACCACTACTAGCATAATACAGATAGAAATTATAAAAGTAATATGCACTGTAATTGTTATTGGAAGTATTTCCATTACAACGCACACCTGTTGGGTAGTAAATATAGAAATTGTAAAAATACCCCGTAGCGTAGTTCATCTTGACGTTATCTACCACGTTGTTTAATACGTCGATGTAGCTACCATAATAGATATACCAAGAGTACCAATAGTAGTTACCTACTGAGTTGGTGATCTTGTTTCCATCCATTACTGTATACGTTGGATAATATACATACCACATGTACATGGTTGCCGCAGTTCCAGAACTTTGGATGTTATCAATTGTATTCGCTTTGATATCCAAATATTGAGGGTAGTAAACATAGTTACCGTATGAACTTCCAGTAGTTGAATAAATATTATAAAAAGAATTACCAACACACTGCGCGCGATAAGTTGCATTTCCATAAGTATAATATTGATAGGTAAGATAGAAAGAAGCTAAGTTGGTTGTCAACAATGTTGCACCAGAAAAGGGCAAATCGTGAATTGTGTTTTTGCTAATTTCAGAAGCGCGCGAAGTGCTGTAAGAATAAAAAGAATAAACCCCCAACAATTGCGTTGAACCACCCACAGCCGTATTTGCACGAGAGATATCGTTACTTGTGATACTATTACCATTGGTGTAATATTCATAAATGGCATAGTTATAGAAGTTCTGAATCTTGTTTGCTGTAAAAGTATTATTTTGAGCAACTGTAGAATAGTTCGCACTGTTTCCATTCAATGAAATCGCGTAATACGGACCAGGGCTGTTCACAGAACTTGTCAAAAATGTGTTCGATGAGAATGTATTATAAGAGCCTGGTTGGCCCGTGGTACCTGTTGCTGCACTTCCAGAAGCCGTTGGCGAAGTTAGAGAAGTCGACATAGACAAATAACTCACTGCCGTTGAAGCGGATGCCAAAGCAGAGAAATTCACCGTACAACCACTCACCGTATTGTAATCCGATTGGTTACTAAACCAAAATCCACCCGGCGTTGTGCTCGCATTGACGATGGTAAGATTTTTTATGGTGATATAATCCGCACCCGTAAACTGGAATGGAGCATATGCAGCATTGTAGTTGAAGGTTTGGTAGTTACCATCAATTACTATTTTGTTGGTTGCGTTAACCCCTTTAATTGACGGTAATGTCAATGCGATGGATTCAGCTGTAACGTTCGTGCTAACAACTGTTACAGTTACTGGACCCGATAAAGTATCCAAACCTGTAACAATCGGACCTCCATCCGTACGAGGATTCACAGTAGTACTCATGTTGTAAATTGATTTTACAAAAGAGTTCCAGTTTTTAAACATTGTGGCAGTAGCGACACCCGTGTTGGCCGGATCTATCGTGTAACTTCCACTCATTTGTGCGAAGGCAGATGCCGACGACAAACCCAAAGAAATAAAGAGCAATGCACCCTTCAATTTCTGTTTCATATAGTTGTTCAATTTCATAATCGTGTTATTAGTTTTTTTGATAGTTTGTTAGTTTGCTACAATGATTTTTTTGGTTGTTACTTCATTATTATTTCTAATGTTTATTAAATAGGTTCCTTGACCATATTTGCCCAAATTGATTTCTTGAGAACCAAAGCCTCCAGAGAAATTGTACTCAGCCACTTTTGAACCCACCATATTGGTAATTTCAACATGCACGGGTGAAGCATTATTCAAAGCAAAATCAAATGTCACCAAACCTGTAGTTGGGTTAGGGTATACCATCACCTGCTCAGACAAGGTCAAATCTTCTTTTGACAAAAAACTGTTGGTACAATCTGGTGGATACATCACACGAACAGGGCGCAAGACAACCTGACTACGATTACCACTTGGGTCAACCACTTGATAGTTGATATAGTAGATGCCTGCACGCCAAATATTGACGTTATGACTCAATATTTTCACCAAAGGCATCAACTCGTCGTTTCCATAATAGTTGTCTTCAACAGACACATCGCTCATCGCCCAGAAAGGTGTTCCTGCACAAACATTCACCGATGTAGTGATAAGCGTTGGAGCAATACGGTCAACCACTTTAATAAAACGGCTACGCTTTGTTACGTTACCGCTTTCATCCGTAGCAGTATAAGTTTCAACATACAATCCCAAAGTGAATGGATTCACTTTACCTGTTTTTTCAATCGAAATTTTAGAAACTGGACTGTAATTGTCTCTCACCGAAATATTTTGAGAGCTATAGGAATTGTTGACATCATGAACTACAGTATCAGGAGTATTCAATGTAATTTCAGGTGCGATGTAATCATCCACTCGATAGTTCAATGTAAACCCATTTTCAACAGCATCATTTGCATGAATGTCTTTTGCAAAATAACTGATTGGATACGTTGCACGAACCAATGTATTCACCATACCATTGTATCCAGGAACCTTATTTACTGAAATACTTCCGTTACATGTATCATAACCATTTACCGCATCAACAAACAAACTTCCCAATTGAATATTAATTACATCATTGTCAACCAAACGCTTTCCATAATTGAAAATCCCAGGCTTTTTTGTATCAACCACATTAACCGTTCTAGTTTTGGTTGAAGCATTTCTTTGCGCATCCATTACATCGTAGGTAACTGTGTATGAACCCACCAATGAAGTATTCACTTTCCCGTTCAGCTTGATGCTCGATGTTAGATTGCCATCAACCAAGTCGGTTGCTACGGCACCCTGTTCCGTATAAACACCACACTGTTCTACTGTAACAGTATCGCTACCCAACAAAGTAAGTGTTGGAGGCGTTTTGTCTAACACTACAATTACAGTTCTTGTTACCTGAGCCGAAGGATTACCTGCAGCATCAGTTACACCAAAGTTCATTGCATAAGTTCCAGGAGTAGTGCAATCCAAATCACTCGTGATCAAAACTTTTGTTGTTAAATCCCCTTCGGTTGGATCTGATGCCGAATATGTCTTGTAAGCCGTTTCTGACCAACAAGCCGTTGCATTAGAAGTTCTTTCCACACGAACAACACTATTCCCTACCAATGTAATTACTGGAGGACGTTTGTCGTTTGCCAAGGTGATGCCATAGTCTTCAAATTCACCCACTACATTCACACCACATGATGTATTCGAGAAAGAACCATAAGAAACCGCAACACGCATACGCGTAACTCCTTCAAAACAATCCTTCAAATCTGGAACGCGGAATTTGTTACTCGCTTTTGTACCCGCAATTGAACCCGTGTTCAAGACCAACTCATCATCGGTAAATGTTCCATCGATATTGTAATCAATCCAAGCCTTAAAGTTGGCGTTGTTTGCGTTGGTACGGCGGGTTGCAATAACCGAATAGTACGATCCATAACTCAAAGAGTTATTGAAATAATCTGTAAAATCAGTATAAGAAGATAAACCCACATCAGAGGTGTTTTCCAACAAGCTCACATTGTCCTGCAACAATTCCACTTTGGAAATCGCAACATCAGAAGACAACATATCTGTAACTGGAGTGCAATACTTCACAGCAATTACATATTTGGTCTTGATTATTTTCTTCTCCGTAGCTGCACGTCCTCCTGGAGAATTCCAAGCACGCAAGGTAAAGGTATAAGCTCCACCTACGCTAAACAACAACTGGGGATTGCGACTATTGATTGTGGTTCCTCCCACAAAACTGTATGTGGCTGGATAAATACTCCACTCAAAGTTTGAAGCAAAATCTGTCTTCGTATTAATTGTAACAACTTCACCTACTTTAGGGCGCAAATTACTTGCTGTGAAATCCACAAATCCTGGACCTGTTGGAGTTTTTACTGTGATATTTCTGCAGAATGTATCCGTTCCGTTACATACTTTGGCAATCAAACAGACGTTATAAGAACCATCCGTATAAAAGGCATTCGTAAAAACTCTGGCTTTGGCTCCATAACCTGAAGTTCCATCAATCATCCAATCATATTCTACCTGACCTTGTGCATTTTTCACATTGGCCACAAAGTCCAAATTCGTTCCATTGGCAATGGTTGTGTAATCCACGTCATAACCTGACTTTGGATTTGCAACTGGCAACAATTCAGAATCCCAAGTGGCAATAAATCCACTATCGTTGTTCGCTGTGTTCGATTCAAATGTGATATACATTGAACCACTAAAAGCCTTAAATACGGTTGAAGAGAACATGGTGAAATTCACACCCGTGATTCCTCCTGATGGCGTAATTTCTTTTCCACCTGCATCTGGCCCATCATAAATTCTCAAGCGATCTCCGCCATCACCCAATGACAATTTCAACTGTTTGAATTTCAAACGTATTTCTTTTGCACCACATGGGAAGATTTGGAAATAATCGATAGCAGTTTTTCTACCATTACCATAGTTTCCGCCCTTGCCACCGTTGTCGTACAAAATACCACCCTGGTTGGAAGCAATTTTATTCGGTCCTAAGTAGAATTCCCCGGGAGGAACCGCTTGGATATAACTAGATTTACACACTTTGGTGCTCGGTCCAATATCATTGGTAGATGTCAAACAAATCGTCCACCATCCCAATTCATCAAATGAGAAAACAGGATTTTGAGCGGTACTTGTATAAATGATTGCACCAGAAGGAGATGTTGCCGTCCAATTCCACTTATAAGCACCATTGGTGCTCAAATCAAACAACTGCGTAGTATAGAAAACTTCAACCTGGTTGCTAGCTGCAAGAAAATCCGCCGTTGGAGCCACCGTTGGCTTGTCGATCTTTACCGTTTTGATAATTGAATCAGACATTCCACAAAACTGCTGAACCAATTTCACGTTATAGTAGCCAGTATTAGGCCAGCTCGCACGACCTTTTGCACCAGTATTTATAATTGAAGTTGCTGATTGAAAACTCCATTTTTGGTTGTAGGCAGCACTGGTAGTAGTAGAGTTAAAACCAATTGGCGTTTTGATAAAATTGGGTCCTGTTGGAACCGCAAAATCCGCAGCCGGTGGACTTACAGCTTTCACATTCACTTCAAAATCCATGATGTTACCGTAAGTCGCTAAAGTACCACAACCCTGAGTAGGAGTGAAAGTATAATACGATGCACGAACACGCATAATACGAACACCTGGCTTAGACCCTGCACAAGGCACTGTCAAGTTTGCTGTTTTGGTTGAGTTTACCGCAACTTGCGCAAATGGTGCCGCAACGGTAGAAATACATTCCGCAGCCGTGAAATTGTTGTCGCCATCCATATCAATCCAAACACCCACATACAATGCATATGTACAAGTGTTTTCAATGGTCATACTCATAACCTCACCGGGAGTGATATCCATCACTGCACCGCTTGTCATCAACTTTGGACTCAAACCACCTGTATTGGCGCAGTTCAAACCCGAGTAGGTTGCAGTAGATCCAGCGCTATTCTTAAAAGATACGCCAGACAACCACATCAAACTACAGTCATAACTATTGTTGGCCGTACAAATTTGTGCTTCCCCTTTTCCAAATGAACCACAAATCATTACCAACAAGGCAACAATTTGAGCTCCAAAGGCTCTTTTCTTTAATCTAATTTTCATTGTCATTGTTTTCAATTAATATCTCTGCTGAATTATTTGTTCGTAACGATTATCTTTTTTGTAGTCACATCATTTTGATTGGCAATTTGAATCATATATGCACCTTGACCGTATTTAGCCAAATCAAGCGTCATTGATCCAAAACCACCTGCATAAGCATACTCTGCAACACGTGCCCCAACCAAGTTGGTCACAACAATTGAAATAGGACTCGAATTGTTGACAGCGAAATCAACTTTCACAATGCCAGAAGTTGGGTTAGGATAAACCATCACCTGCTCGGCCAATGTCAAATCTTTTTTGCCCATAAAACTGTTTTCACAATCTGGGGGATATTGAACCATTACTGGACGCAATACAACCTGACTCTTATTCCCACTTGGGTCGGTCACTTGATAGTTGATGTAATAAACACCAGCCTGCCAAATATTCACGTTATGACTCAAAATCTTAACCAAAGGAAGCAATTCATCGTTTCCATAGTAGTTATCTTCCACCGTCACATCGCTCATGGCCCAGAAAGGAGTTCCTGCACAAACGTTTACCGATGTGGTAATCAATGTTGGAGCGATACGATCCACAACCTTAACATAGCGATACCGCTTGGTCACGTTTCCACTTTCGTCTGTGGCTGTGAATGTTTCTGTATACAATCCCAATACATAAGGGTTTACTTTTCCCGTACGTTCAACACTCAATTTGCTTCCTGAGCTAAAGTTATCAGTTGCAGTTACGGGCTGAGAACTGTAAGAATTGTTCACGTCATGGATGACGGTATCCGTTGTATTCAAAGAAATTTCAGGAGCAATGTAATCGTCCACACGATAGTTGGTTACAAAACCATCTTCCACTGCAGTATTTCCATGAATGTCCTTCGCATAGTAGATGATAGGATAAGTAGCGCGAACCAAAGTGTTTACCATCCCATTATAACCAGGAACCTTGTTTACACTAATACTGCCGTTACACGTGTCGTACCCGGTAACCGCATCAACAAACAAACTTCCAATTTGCAATTGAACCACATCACCATCTACCAAACGTTTGCCATAGCTAAATAGGCCAGGCTTTTTGGTATCAATTACATTCACAGTGCGTTTCGCCGTTGAAGCATTGCCCTGAGCATCTTTTACATCGTATGTTAATGTATAAGTTCCAACGCTAGAAGTATTCACTATTCCGCTGATTTTAATGCTACTGGTGAGATTTCCATCTACCAAATCCGAAGCGACCGCACCATTTTCATTATACGTATCACACTGCTCAACATTAACAGTAGCATTTCCAAGTAAAGTAAGTGTTGGAGGTGTTTTGTCCAATACAACGATAATCGTCCTATTGACATCCTGAGCCGCATTGCCTGCTGCGTCCGTCACACGGAAATTCATATTGTATGTTCCAGGAGTAGTACAATCCAAATCCGTTGCAATGACAACTTTGGTAGTCAAATCACCTTCCGTAGGATCTGCAGCCGAGTAGCTATTATAAGCTTTTTCTGTCCAACAAGCCGTTGCATTGCTATTGCGTTCTACACGAACTACGCTGTTTCCAATTAAGGTAATTACTGGCGGAAGTTTGTCGTTTGCCAAAGTGATACCATAATCTTCAAACTCACCTACTACGTTAACACCACAAGATGTATTGGCAAAAGAACCATAGGAAACAGCCACACGCATACGCGTCACTCCCTCAAAACAATCTTTCAAATCTGGAACACGAAACTTGTTACTCGCTTTAGTACCTGAAATTGAACCACTATTTAAAACCAATTCGTCATCGGTAAATACACCATCAATGTTATAATCAATCCAAGCCTTAAAGTTTGCATTGTTTGCATTGGTACGACGTGTTGCAATGACAGAATAATAAGAACCATAACTAAGCGCATCATTAAACTGGTCTGTGTAATCTGTATAGGCAGTTAAACCTACATCCGAGGCATTCTCTAATAAACTTACTGAATCTTGGAATAATTCTACTTTAGAAATTGCCACGTCAGACGATAACATATCTGTTACAGGTACACAATATTTTACTGCAATGACATATTTGGTTTTAATAATCTTTTTCTCAGTAGCCGTTCTTCCACCCGGTGTGCTCCAAGCACGTAAGGTAAATGTATAAGCACCACCCGCATTGAATACCAATTTAGGGTTTCTTGAATTAATTGTTGTTCCACCCACCAAACTATAGGTAGCTGGATAAATACTCCACTCAAAGTTGGAAGCGTAATCCGTTTTTGTAGTGATAGAAATGGCTTCCCCAACTTTCGGACGAAGATTAGAAGCGACAAAATCAACAATGCCTGGAGCCGTTGGTGTATTTACTGTGATTTTTTGACAGAAAGTATCAACCCCATTACAAATTTTAGCAATTAAACAAACGTTATAAGTTCCATCGGTATAAAAAGCAGTAGAGAATACTTTGGCTTTTGCCCCGTATCCACTTGTACCGTCGATCATCCAATCATATTCTACCTGGCCTTGCGCATTTTTTACATTACCAACAAAATCAATGTTCGTTCCATTTCCTATAGTTGTGTAAGCCACATCATACCCCGACTTTGGATTGGCTACCGGCAACAATTCAGAATCCCATTTGGCGATAAATCCACTGTCGTTGTTTGCTGAGTTAGATTCGAACGTGACATACATCGATCCACTGAATGCCTTTAATGTAGTACCACGGAACATGTTTTGGTTGACACCAGTGATACCACCCGCTGGAGTAATTTCTTTTCCGCTAGCATCCTGACCGTCATAAATACGCAAACGGTCGCCACCATCTCCCAAACTCAACTTTAATTGAGTAAAGGTGAAACGAATCTCTTTTGCACCACATGGGAAAATCTGGAAATAGTCGATCGATGTTTTACGGTTGTTACCATAGTTACCCGTTTTACCACCATTATCGTATAAGATACCACCTTGGTTAGAAGCGATCTTGTTCGGTCCCATATAAAATTCACCAGGAGGAACCGCTTGGATGTATTTACTCTTACAAACTTTGGTGCTAGGCCCTATATCATTTGCAGATGTAAGACAAATGTCCCACCAACCCAATTCATCAAAAGAGAATATTGGGTTCTGAGCCGTGCTAGTGTAAACAATCGCACCTGAAGGTGAAGTTGCTGTCCAATTCCACTTATATGCGCCATTATTACTCAAATCAGATAATTGTGTAGTATAAAAAACTTCCACCTGGTTGCTCATTGCAATAAAATCCGCCACAGGCGCAGCCGTTGGCTTTTCAATTTTAACAGCTTTTACAATGGAATCTTTCATACCGCAGAATTGTTGAACCAATTTCACATTGTAATAACCAATACTCGGCCATGAGCCTTTGCCTTTAGCACCGCTCGACACTACAGCAGTTCCACTTTGGAATGTCCAATTCTGCGCATACGCTGAATTTGTAGCTGTTGAGTTAAAAGTAATTGGCGTCTTAATAAAATTAGGACCCACCGGAACCGCAAAATCAGCCACTGGAGGACTTACTGATTTTACATTGACTTCAAAATCTAAGATGTTACCGTAGTTTGATTGAGTACCACAGCCTTGGTTGGCAGTAAACGTACTGTACATACAACGAACTCGCAAAATAGCTTTGCCCGCCTTGGCACCAATACAAGGAATTGTAAGCGAAACCGTTTTTGTGGTGTTTACCGGAATAGAACCAAATCCATTGGAACTTGTACAAAGACATTCTGCTGCAGAATAATCATTGCTACCATCCAAATCAATCCATACACCTACATATTCTGAAAATGAACAAGTATTCTCAATTGTCATTGAGATCACTTCCCCTGGAGTAATATCCATCACGGCACCGTTGGTCATCAACTTATTTGATGGACCAGTATTCACACAGTTCATTCCAGAAACAGAAAAGGAAGTACCTCCGCTGTTTTTGAACGTGATACCAGATAAGTAATCTCCAGTACAGTTTAAACTATTATTCCCAGCACAGATTTGAGCTTCGGATTGATTGAACCAACCTAATAAACCGAAAACACTGGCTACTAGATGGGTCTTAGTAAAAATATTTTTCATATATGTTGCTTTCTAAAATGACAGTTTATGCAATAAACTCATAACTTTATGAGAACTTTACATAAATCGAACGCGCAAAATAGCATGGATTCTCCTAAAAAAATGTCATCATATTGTCATTATTCGGCATTGCTAGAATATTTTACAATACCTCAAAACACCCAACTCGTCTAATCGGCACGGTATCTCGCACAATTTTTACTTGCCCCACAAAAGCAATTAATGTCAATTTTACACTTGCGACCAAAGTCCGGCCAAATGCACAAGCACCTCACTGCTCTTTTCCATGTCCTGCACACTCACATATTCGTGCTTGCCGTGAAACGCCATTTCTCCCGTAAATAGGTTCGGACAAGGCAAGCCCATAAAGCTCAAACGACTGCCATCCGTTCCACCCCTCGCCCTTGTTAACTGGCAAGGAATCCCGGCCATCTCAATCGCCTTCACCGCCAACGAAGAAATTCTAGGATCCAAATCCACTACCTCCTTCATGTTGCGATACTGCTCCGACACCTCCATTTTGGCAGTTGCCCCAGGAAAACGAGAAACAACATCGTTCATGATCCCTTCCAAACGAGCTTCATGTACGAATAAATTGGCTGTTTTGAAATCTCTAACAATAAACTGAACCCATGCATGCTCGGCAACGCCGCCCATCGTTACAGGATGGACAAAACCTTGGGTGTCTTCAGTAGTTTCCGGACTCCATTCACCCTTCGGCAAAGCCGACATAAAATCACCTGCGATCTTTAACGCGTTCACCAACTTGTCCTTCGCATAACCCGGATGCGCACTCACACCATAAAAATGCACCTTCGCCCCATCAGCACTAAAAGTCTCGTCTTCATAACAACCTCTCTCTCCCGCATCCAACGTATAACCAATTTCAGCACCCAATTTTTCGATGTTCACTTTGTCAACACCCCGACCAATTTCCTCATCTGGAGTAAACAAAATCTTGATGGCACCATGAGGCAACTCCGGATTCAGCGTCATCTGCTGCACAAAATCCATAATCACCGCCACACCCGCCTTATCGTCTGCTCCCAACAAAGTCGTTCCACTCGCCGTAACTATATCATCCCCAATTCGCTCCAATAAATACGGATGATCCTTGGGCGATATCACCTGCGACGTATCATCGGGCAACACCAAAACCTGCCCCTGATAATCCCTGTGAACCAATGGCTTAACCCCTTCCCCAGTGCAATCCGGAGAAGTATCCACGTGGGCACAAAAACACAAAACCGGCACTTCATGGTCCACATTCGAAGGCAACGTAGCATACACATATCCGGAATCATCCAAATGAGCATCGGACAATCCCATTTCTAACAATTCTGCTACCAAAACGCGAGAAAGATCCTTCTGCTTTTCAGTACTCGGTTGGGTTGGACTATTTGGATCGCTCTGGGTATCGATCTTTACATATTCGCAAAAGCGAGCTTCAATGGTTTTCATAGTTTCTGTTCGATAATTGTGTAAACGCAGTCTTTTTTGTTTTTCTGGGCGATGGCAAATTCAAATTACACCAAATCGGTTAAACTCATTTCCAAAGCCTTGGCACTCATGCCCGTGCTCTTTGGATTAAACTGATGCAAACGCATCACACTGGATTTAATGATCGCGCTCACATCTTTGAAAATGGCGACATCCGTCACTTCCGCGTCCTTTTTCATCAAATAACCAAACACACGAGCCATACCGCAGTTGGCCATAAAATCCGGAATCACCGCAAATTGAGAATCCGCCAATGTGCTGATCGGTCCCATAAATATCTCCTTATCGGCAAAAGGCACATTCGCTCCACAACTTACCACCTCGATACCCGCTCTTCCCATGCGCAAAACCTGGTCCTCGGTTACCAAACGCGATGCCGCCCCCGGAATAAAAATCTCAGCCGGCAAATCCCAAATACGCTCGTTCACCTCTTCAAACGACATCATATTTGGCGCATTCAAAGCATTTCCATTTCGGTTATTAAACAACTCCACAATCTCGTCGTGACCCAAACCCTTTGGTTCGATAATGCCACCCACCCGATCAATAATTCCGCCAATGCGAACGCCATATTTGGTCAGATAGAAAGCCGCAGCCGCAGCCACATTTCCCCATCCCTGAATGATCGCCAATTTGCCATCCATAAATCCGCCATAAACCTCGTAATAATGTCTCACAGCCTCGGCCACACCCCAACCCGTAATCATATCGGCGATGGTATAATTCTTACTTAAATCGGGCGTCAATCGCTCATCGGTAATGGGCAACAAAACCCCCGTCTGCAAACGCGAAATCGCTCTCAACTTCTCTTCCGCACTGTACGATGTCAAATGTCCGTTCACAACCCCTTCCTGAGGATGCAAAATACCCAAATTTGCTGTCATCGGAATCACCTCGTGAATCTCATCCACGTTTAGGTCGCCCCCGGTTCCATAATAGTTCTTCAACAACGGACGCACAGCCTTATACCAACGCTCCAACACCCCTTTTTTACGAGGATCGGCCGGATCAAAATTGATACCGCTTTTTGCACCACCAATTGGCGGACCGGCGATGGTGAATTTCACTTCCATCGTCTTTGCCAAGCTCTCCACTTCGCGTTGATCAAGACCCTTGCGCATTCTAGTTCCACCACCGGCAGCACCCCCACGCAAAGAATTAATCACAACCCAACCTTCCGCTTCGGTTTCACTGTCCTTCCAAGCAAATACAATCTCAGGTTGTTTGCCTTCAAATTTTTCTATCAGTTTTTCAAGTTTCACGATACTATTTTTTTCTAATTTACTAAGAACAATAAAATCAATTTCCGTTTATCTCATTCATCAATGCACTAAAATCGCCATCCAACGACCCCGCCACCCAGTCCTGCGATGCTCCCGTAGCGCTGCTCAAAGTATTGCAAACATTGTGGACACGCATCGCACCCAACAAAGCAAAAATCATCGCTTCCTTATAATTCACCATATTGGCATCGGGCACCACGACGTTACAATCCATTTCCGAACGCAAGTGATCCACCAAAGAGGCATTGAATGCGCCACCGCCGGTAACCAAAATCGAACAATCTTGCATCGGTTTCTCCGCGATAGATTCCACCGCCTTCCTCACCTGAACCGCAATGTGCATCACCAAAGTCTTCATCCGGTCTTCCACACTCAAATCATCGAACTCGCGAACGATATGCCAAAAATTCTTGTTAATCCACTCCCTACCCAAACTCTTGGGATATCCCGTTCCATAAAATTCTATATCATTCAACGCGTTCAACAAAGTATAATCAATCACTCCCGCCTCGGCCAGCGCGCCATCTTCATCGTACTGCAAATCCCTCTCCCTAGCCAAACGATTCAATACGATGTTACAAGGTGCGATATCAAAAGCGATGCGTTTCCCTTGATGCGATGCAGAAATGTTGCAAAATCCGCCCAAATTCAAACAAAAATCATACTGGCCAAATAAAGCTTGATCGCCGATGCCAACCAAAGGTGCGCCTTGACCGCCCAATCCCACGTCGGCCCGACGGAAATTGGAAACTACAGGTACTTTCGCAAACGCATTCAACGTAGCCCCATCGCCAATTTGAGCTGTAATCCAACTCTTTGGTGTATGAAAAATTGTATGTCCGTGGGAGGCGATAAGGTCGGCAGTTTGACCTGTTTCATTGAAAAAAGCGGACGCCAATTCGCCCAAATATCGACCATAAAAAACATCGGTTTTGGCATAGACTTCAGCATTTTGATAGCGCAGCTGACTCAAGCGAACGCGCCAAGATTCGTTGTAAGGCACCGTTTCGCCTTGTAAAATTTCCGATTGCCAGCCATCAGACGTACGTCGCACATCGCACAAAGCCAAATCAACTCCGTCCATGCTAGTGCCACTCATGATTCCTAATACCTTCATTTTTATTTCTAAATTTTGTTGAGAATCTGATGCAAAAATAGGAACGATTTACAGCGGTTTCACCGATAATTTTTGTATCTCTGCAATTTACAGTATCGAACAACATGGAACGCAAGCATTTTTTAACCCTCGGCGCTGGCTTAACGGTAGGCGGACTCTTAGGAAAATCGGCC
>CANIZU010000012.1 GCA_947472115.1 Flavobacteriales bacterium
GCTTGCTTACATGGCTCCAACGTGCGCTGAATCAAAGAGGCAGCCAATTGCTCGAATTTGCTACGACTCATTTTCATCACCAAGTGTTTTGGAACACCGTCTACTGCTGTGATGTAAGGTAAGTTGATGTCGGTTTCGGTACTGGCCGACAATTCAATTTTGGTTTTTTCAGCAGCTTCTTTCAACCTTTGCAATGCCATTGGGTCTTTGCGCAAGTCGATGTTTTCTTGGTTTTTGAACTCATCAGCCAAGAAATCGATGATTACTTGGTCAAAATCGTCACCACCCAAGTGAGTATCTCCGTTTGTACTTTTTACTTCAAAGATTCCATCGCCCAATTCAAGGACAGAAACGTCGAACGTTCCACCACCCAAATCATAAACGGCAATTTTGATATCGCGATCCAATTTGTCCAAACCGTAAGCCAAGGCGGCAGCGGTAGGCTCGTTGATGATACGCTCAACCACCAAACCTGCGATTTCACCGGCTTCTTTGGTTGCTTGACGTTGTGCATCGTTAAAGTATGCGGGTACGGTGATTACGGCGCGGGTTACTTCCTGACCCAAATAATCTTCGGCGGTTTTCTTCATTTTCTGAAGTACCATGGCGCTGATTTCTTGAGGGGTGTAGTTGCGATCACCAATCTTAACACGGGGAGTGTCGTTGTCGCCCTTTACCACTTCATAAGGTACGCGTCCAATTTCAACAGACATGTTCGAGAATTTCTCGCCCATGAAACGTTTGATAGATTGTACGGTGTGTTGGGGGTTTGTGATGGCTTGACGTTTGGCGGAGTCTCCAACCTTGCGTTCGCCATTTCCATTGTCCATAAATGCTACAATGGAGGGGGTAGTTCTGCGTCCTTCGCTGTTGGCAATTACAACGGGTTCGTTGCCTTCCAATACGGATACGCAGCTGTTTGTAGTTCCTAAATCAATTCCAATTATTTTGCTCATTGTCTTGGTATTCTTTGCCACTTGTTAGCAATCTGTGTACCAAGCAAACTTTCCTGAACTTGGTATGTCGTTCTGTCAGAAATCGTGACAAAATGTATATTAATCTCGATTCTGTTCGATGAAAACTGTCGTTTTTGCTTTTTGATGGATGGCGTTTACTATCAAACAACGCATGACGTGGTCTACTGATTCCCAAAGAAGTTAACATTTGATTGATGTTTATTCAATACTAAAAACACAAGAAATGCGATTCTTTGGAGGATGTATATTCTGGTAAAAAAGATTTTCAATTTCGCTTGTTTTATCATGCTTGTTACCGTGGTTTCGGCGCAAGTTGAATACGAAGTTCCTGGTAGATTGGACTATTGTAAGATCAATGAAAATGGAATCTCCGTTTTACCTAGCGGTAGGTTTGTTTCGCCAGTGGGTGAGAAAATCAGAGTGCATCGTGCACCTTACGGATTGGCGGTAAGTAATGATGGCAAATTTGCCGTGGCATTGCACAGCGGTGCGGTTACGTTGGTTGAGATGTCGACATCGGCCTCACAAGTAAGTCGATTTCCAGAATTTGATGGCAAAGGCATTGATATCATCAAAGGGGCTTCGTTTGTAGGTGCCAGTTTTTCAAATAATAATCGGGTGGTTTATTTGAGTGGGGGCGACAAAGGGAAGATTTGGATGTTTGATGTGATTTTAAAGAAGGTGATTGATAGTGTTGATGTGAATCAGTTTCATCCCGAAGCTCCTAAAGAGGCTTTTGTGACGGATATTTTGGTAGACGATGTGAACGATGATTTGTGGGTTTTGGATAGAGCGTGGTTCCAGCTGTATCGCATCGGATTAAAGGACAAAAAGCTAAAGGCGATGATTCCCACGGGTCGAATTCCCTTTGGACTTGCACTGTCATCCAAGAATCATAAATTATTGGTAGCCAACGTGGGAATGTACGCTTATCCTATTGTTCCTGGAGTGAATGAGGTGAGTAAAGACTCGTTTTTATTGCATTTTCCTGCCTATGGCGCCCATTCCAAAGAATCCATCGAAGGGGTTGAAAGGGAGGGACGTTTTATTCCAGGATTGGGTGATCCCAATGCGGATGAGTCGATGTCGGTTTGGATAGTAAATACACTAACAAACACAGTGACAAACAAAATCAAAACTGGTGCGGCCATCGGGGAGTTTATTGAAGATTTGGAAGTTGTTGGCGGATCTCATCCCAATAGTATTGTGTGTGATGATCGATATGCGTATGTGTCTCAAACCGGAAGCGATGATATTGCGGTGATTGATTTGAAGAAATCGCGACTGCTAAAATCTTGGCCCATTCGTACATCCTCGATTTTGGATGATACCAAAGGTTATATGCCTTATGGGTTGGATATTGACCGCAAAAATGGTCGGTTGTATGTTGCGTTGTTGGGCTACAATGCCGTGGCTGCTTTGGAATTGAAATCAGGGAAAAATTTGGGGATGATTCCCGCGGGTTGGGGTGCAACGCGTGTGAAATGCAATCCGGTGACGCAAGAATTATTAATTACTTCAGCAAGGGGGTATGGCGCGGGACCCAACGGAGGTGCGGGATTTAAAGCACCACCTCAAGGAACGTATATTGGTGATATACAATTGGGATTGTTGCAAAGGGTGGCTTTTCCTACGTTGTTGGATTTGGAGGCGGGTCGTAAATCAACTGTGAATTACACGATGAAACCGATAGTAAGAGATTCTGCCGTTTCTGTCTTTTTTGGACCCAATTCACCCATCAAACACATCGTTTACATCACCAAAGAAAATCGCACTTACGATGAAGTTTTTGGACAACTCGCGGGCGGTTTGGGCGATTCCAGTTTGAGTCGTTTTGGCGTAAACTGCGAATACACTTTGGAAGGTCAGTTGAAGATGATTCACAACGATCAGCAGTGGAAATACAATGCGGATTCTATCCAGAAAGACAGCATCAGACAAATGATGAAGGGGTTGAAAGTGACGCCAAATCATCAAAAAATAGCGAAGCAATTTTCTTTTTCAGATAATTTTTATTGCGATAGCGATGCATCGATTCACGGTCACCATTGGATGTTGGGTACCATGCCCAATGAATATGTGGAAACCAATGCGGCCAATGCGGGTGACTTTATGACATTGTCTAAGTCGCCAGGACGCAGAATGCCGAGGACCACAGGTGCTATGGATCCAGAGGATTACAATCAGGTGGGTGGATTTTGGGAAGCCATCAAACGATCAAAAAAGAGCATTTATAATTTTGGGGAGGCCAATGAGTATTCTGGTGTTCGCGAAGAGTGGTTTGATACTTTGAATGGTACGGGTATGTCGGTTGTTTTCCCAATGCCAGCGGCCATATACAATGAAACATCAAGGAATTATGCAGGTTATAATACCAGTATTCCAGATCAATTTCGGGTTGAGCAGTTCGAAACAGAATTCACAGATAAATGGTTGAAGGGTAGCGATACAATGCCAAATGTGATTACAATTCAATTGCCCAACGATCATACAAGTCAGCCAAGGCCCAAGGATGGTTATCCATATGTTCACAGTTATGTGGCCGACAATGATTTGGGATTAGGCAGGATGTTGCATTTTTTTTCGCATACTCCTTATTGGAAAAATATGTTGGTGATAGTTACGGAGGACGATCCTCAGGGTGGGGTTGATCACATCGATGCGCATCGAAGTATTTTGATGATGGCTGGTCCTTATGTGAAAAAAGGCTACGTGTCTCATACGCATGCCAATTTTGGTTCAATCATCCGCACAATGTATGGTTTAATGGAGATTCCGGCTGTGAATCATTTTGATGCGACAGGAACGTTGTTAACGGATTGGTTTACAACGAGTCCAGATTTTACACCCTACGAATTATTGCGTTCAGATGTAAGGGTTTTTAATCCTGACGATGCAATGCAGAGATATAACAGGACCGTTCCTTGGCGCGAAGTAAAAATGTCGTCTCCGATGGATGAAGAATCAGATCAAAAAAAGCAATTTTATGAAAATCATAAGTAAAAAAGGAATTTTAGCGGCCATTTTTCTATTGGCGAATCTGTATGCGTACTCTCAAAGCGCGGATTTAACCAATGGTTGGAAATTAAGTCCTTTGGGCAGTCGGATTTCTCTCGGCGATTTACCAATTCACATGCTTGTTCATCCGAGTGGTAAGTATGCAGTGGTGGCCAATGCGGGTCAGAGCGATCAATCGTTGATGGTTGTGGATTTGCAATTGGAGCGGGTGGTTGACAGTATGCCGGTGAAGATGACATTTTACGGAATGACGTTTAATAAGTTGGGTACGGAGTTGTATTCCTCGGGTGGGAACATGAATTATGTGGGTCATTACCGTTTTGATCAGGGGAAACTAAAATGGATCGATAGCATCGGGATAAAAGAGGCTTGGCCAGAGAAAGTATCGCCTACGGGCATGGTGATGGGTGAGGATGATAAGTCTTTGTTTTTTGCGACAAAAGAAGATTCAAATTTGTATCAGGTGAATGTTGTGAGTGGAGCAGTCATGGGTAAGTGGCATTTGCCATCTGAGGGTTATTGCGTTGTAAAAGATAATTTGGGTAGAATTTTTGTCAGTCACTGGGGCGATATGTCGGTGGGTGTTTTCGATACCAAGGAATTGAAGTGGATTGCAAAAATCCATGTGGGCGACAATCCGAATGAAATGATTTTGGACAAAAAGCAAAAGCGGTTGTTTGTGGCTTGCGCTGACGATAATACGGTTCATATATTGAATACTGAGACGTTGGCGGTGGAAGAGGTATTGAATGTGGGGATTTATCAAACCAAACTTACGGGTAGCGGAACGAATTCTTTGGCTCTGATGAAGGGCGATAAAAAACTTTTGATTGCCAATGCCGATAACAATGCGTTGGCCGTTTTTGATGTTTCTAAGAGAGGTAGCAGTGCGGGTTTGGGTTTTGTCCCCACAGGATGGTATCCTACCCAAGTGAGGGTGATTAATGGAAAAGTGTGGGTTTGTAACGGGAAGGGGTTCTCAACGCAGGCCAATCCACAAGGTCCAAATCCAATAGAGCGCAAGACGCAAACGGAATATCAGAAAGGGCAGAAGGGAAAGGAAAAAGTTCAATACATTGGAGGTTTGTTTAGGGGTGGAATGACGGCTTTTTCGATTTCAGAAGTAACGGATGCAAACAAATTGGCATTGCACACGCAGCAAGTTTACTCAAATTCGCCTTACCGGGTAGATGCTGAAAATAGAACTGGAATTCCCGCAAACCATCCAATTCCTAGCAAATTGGGGGATACTTCGCCGATCAAACATGTCTTTTATATCATCAAAGAAAATCGGACTTACGATCAAGTATTGGCTGATATCGAAGGTGGCGATGGTGATACGAGTCTTTTGTTGTTTGGCGCTAACATTACGCCAAATCAGCATAAAATATGCAAGGAATTTGTGTTGTTAGATCATTTTTATGTGGAAGCGGAGGTGAGTGCGGATGGTCACAATTGGAGTACTGCGGCATATGCAAATGATTATACCGAGAAAACCTGGCCAACGAGTTATGGCGGTCGTGGTGGTGAATATGTTTATGAAGGGCAGGCGTCTGTGGCTCATCCACAAAAAGGATTTATCTGGGATCATGCTGCGCAAGCGGGTAAAAGCTATAGGACTTACGGGGAGTTTGCCGACAATTACAAACCCAATATCAAGGCGTTGCAAGGACATTTTTGTCAATCCTATACTTCTTGGGACGAGAATGTCCGCGATACCACAAGATTTGGCCAATGGAAGCGCGATTTTGATTCTTTATTGAACATCGGACAAGTGCCTCAGTTGAATACTTTGAGGTTTATCAACGACCATACAGAGGGGGTTCGCAGAAATCGTCCTACGCCTTTTGCTCACGTTGCTGATAATGATTTGGCGGTAGGGATGTTTGTTGATTATTTGTCGAAGTCTAAAATTTGGGCGAATAGTGTCGTGTTTATTCTAGAAGACGATGCCCAAAATGGTCCTGATCACTTGGATGCGCATCGGTCTACGGCTTATGTCGCTGGGGGATTGGTAAAGCACGGATTTATTGATCATAGCCATTATTCCACTAGCTCTATGTTACGCACGATGGAATTGATATTGGGAATGTCGCCCATGAGTCAGTACGATGCTTCTGCTGAGCCCATGTGGCGTTGTTTTCAGGATTCCACGGTACATCCTACGTTTGATGCGGTTCCGGCCTTGGTTGATTTGTCGGAAAAGAATGTTCGGGACAATCGCAGGTCGACATCTTATTTGATGGATCAA
The DNA here is from genome assembly GCA_947472115.1 of Flavobacteriales bacterium. Lineage (GTDB taxonomy): Bacteria > Bacteroidota > Bacteroidia > NS11-12g > UBA955 > UBA955. The sequence goes on from CANIZU010000012.1 coordinate 6,247, forward strand.
AGCGAGGGTTTGGATTTGAGCAAAGAGGATAGAGCCAATGAGCAGTTGATGAATGAGGTGCTTTGGAAGTATGTAAAAGGCGAATTTGCTGTGTTGCCAGCACCTAGGCGATTGTCTTTTTTGAGAATTACAGATAAGTAAAATTATTCGATATGAATGTCAAATTGTGTTTGGCGCTAATGATAGGTATCGCTCCTTTTTGTGATTTGATGGGTGTTGAGGATAGCGATTGTTCTAGCGTGAAGTTCGAATTAAGAAATGTGAGGGACAACAATACAAGGCCTTTTATTTCTGGAATCGATACTTTGAAATCTGATACTGTTAGGTTAGAGCCTGTAATTCTTGGCCAAGTTCATGACATAGATTTGACCGGGCTTCGTAGAAGAGAAATTGCCCAAATTGGATCAGCCGAATTGGGTGTTCAAGTTGCGGATCAGGTAGCTCAAATTCCTGGTGTTTCGGTTTCTAGTATGGGTCCAGGATTGACCCGGCCGGTTTTGAGAGGGTTTTCGGGTTCAAGGGTTGCGATTATGGTGGATGGTTTGCGTTTGGATAATCAGCAATGGCAGGATGAGCATGGGTTGGCCCTTGGGCCGTTCGCGAATGATAAATTATCTATTGTGTTGGGACCATCTGCAATTTTAGCCGGTGGCGATGCTATGGGAGGGTTGGTGCAAATAGAGACGGTTGTGCCAGAGAAAATGGGCATCCATCAACAAGTCGATATGCGTTTTTTTTCCAATAATCTTGGTGTTCAAGGCGTTTATCAAAGAGAGTTAGTAAAATCAAATCGAGCCTCGTGGTTTGGAATTGTGGTGAATCAGTTTGGTGACTACCATGAGGCAAATGGGTCGTCGATTTTAAATACTAGGAATGATGGTTTGCAAATGAAATGGGGCGCGTATCGCAATTTGGGCAAAAAGCAAATTTGGATAAACTATCGTTCCTCACTCACTCGTACAGGAGTTTCGAGGGCTTTGGATTCTCTGGAAATTCTTGAGTTATTGGTGGGTGAGCCACGCGATTTTGAAGCCCCACACCATGCTGTTATGATGCATTCTTGGTCGTATAAATCCTTTACAAAGAAAAAGTCGGGTTATTCGGTGATGCAGTACGGTGTACAATCAAATACGAGATTGGAAATCGAAGGGGGCGAGGTTGACGGTTTGGCGATGCAACTTAGTACTGCACAGCAGCGATTTTGTAGAAGTTATTCGTTGAATTCACATTGGACGGCATCGTTTCTAGAACAGCTCGCCATTCAAGACAATTTCAATTTGGGTGAACTGCACGTAATTCCCAATTATATTTCTGTGGATGGGGGGTTCCACGGTGTTTTGCAGCGGAAGCTTGGAAATTTGAGTTTGTCATTCAATGCGGGTGCAATAACAAGAGTATTTGGTTTAAAGAATCAGTCGTTGAAGTCAACCTTACGTCCATTGCTAGGTCTGTCCGCTCAATATCCGCATGGAAAGTTTAACTCAACCCGCATTTCAATTTCAAAGGGATCAAGAAATCCGAATTTTCATGAATTATTTGTGGATGGCATTAGTGAAGATGCATTTCGGTATGATAGGGGTTTTGATGGGCTGAAGTCAGAAACGATAGGTAATATTGAATTGAGCCATGAATTGATTTTTAGAAAATTTGAAGGGTATGTGAATTTGTTCTATTCCAAATGCAGTCGATTTATTTCATTACGGCCGACTGGTCAATTGATGAATGGAGCTCCGGAATATCAATATTCTGCGAATGATGCGATTTCTATGGGTGCAGAGTTGATGATGAGTTATTTCAATACTAAAAGGACCATGCAATTTCAATTGAATGCTTCTGTGGTTGATATTCAGTCGGAGGGATTATTGATTCCATTTGTGCCACCTTTAAAGATGGGTAGTAAAATTCGGGTTCAGGTATTTCAAAATAGTAGGGGTGAAAAATGCTCCTTGTTTGGTGGTACCACTTATCAGAGAGTATTGTATCCGGATGAACATACAAAAAAGAAGTACGAATATTGGTTGACATCCATTGGAGTGAATTATGAGATGAGGGATTGGAAGTTGCAACTCAATGCAAGTAACATATTTAATGAGCGATACGTTGACCCAATGAGCTTCTTGAAGATCATTCCCTTTTGCGCTCCGGGTCGTTCGATTAATATCTCCGTGAAATATTTGTTCTAATAATATTCCTCAATTGTTGTCAAATTATTTCCTCAAAATTTCCATTACATCAGCCATAATATTTCTGTAGTAATTTGATAATTTCCGTTATTTTTTCATAACAAATTAAAGATTTTAAGTTGAATTTGAGAGTTGTTTTTTGTACCGAAAAATCGACAAAAGACAATGAAAAACAGATTAATTCAATTTGTGAAGTTAGGAAGTGCAATGGCGGTGATTACTGCTATGCTATTCCCTGCTTCCGTGTTGGCTCAGACTGAGTCCGACACCAGCCGTGTAGAAGAAGTGGTAGTTACCGCTTTGGGTATCAAAAAGGAAAAGAAAAAGTTGGGTTACGCCGTGCAAGAAATTCAGGGCGCCGACTTGATCAAAGCACGTGAACCAAACGTAGTAAACAGCTTGGTAGGTCGTGTAGCCGGTTTGACTATCGGTCAAAGTGCAGAATTGTTGGGTACACCTGCAATTGTATTGCGTGGTAGTGATCCTCGTCGTGGTCAAAGCGTGTTATTCGTTGTAGACGGTATTCCAATTAACTCAGATGCTTATAATTTGGGACCAGACGACATCGAGAAAGTAACTGTATTGAAAGGTCCAGCTGCTGCGGCGTTGTATGGATATCGCGGTCAGAATGGTGCCATCGTAATCACTACTAAGAAAGGTAGTAAGCGCGGTATTCAGGTTGAAGTAAACTCTAGCAACATGGTAGAGAATGGCTTTTTGACTATCCCTAAGGTACAAGATCTTTATGGTCCTGGCGATCACGGTAAATATGCCTTTGTTGATGGTAAAGGTGCCGGTTTGAATGATGGTGACTATGATGTTTGGGGTCCCAAATTTGAAGGTCAGATGATTCAACAGTATGATGGTTTGAAGCCTTGGACTGCTCGTGGTGCAAACAACTTAGAGCGTTTCTTGCGCAATGGTGTTGTTAGTAGCAACAACGTAAGTATCGCCAACTCTTCTGATAAGATGGATGTACGTTTCTCTTACACCAACATGCATCAGCAAGGTGTAGTACCAAATACAGAATTGAATAGCAATACTTTCAACATTAGCAATACCGTTCGTTTTAACGATAAGTTGCGTTTGGATGCGAATATCAACTATAATAGACAATCAACTCCTAATATTAACGATGTGAATTACGGGCCTAACTCATTGATTTACAACATGACAATCTGGGGTGGTGCTGACTGGGATGTTATGGCGGATGATATTCGTGGAATTTGGCAGCCAGGTAAAGAAGGTGTTCAGAGCGTATATGCTGAGTATCAGCGTTACCACAACCCTTGGTTCGTTGCTGAAAAATGGTTGCGCGGTCATTACAAAAATGATGTTTATGGTTACGCATCTTTGAACTATCAATTGGCTCCTTCTTTGAGCTTAATGGTTCGTTCTTCAATTACTTCTTATGATTTGCTGCGCACTGAGAAAATGCCTTTTTCTGCTCACCCTTATGGTCGTGAAGAAGGTCGTGGAGATTACAGAGAAGACAAAAGATCTATGTATGAGTCAAACAACGAATTTATGTTGAACTTTGATAAAGACGTAAAGAAAACCAACGTGCACATTTCTGCCGGTGGTAACCGTCGTGACTTCCAATACAACAGTTCTTTCGTTACTACAGATTATTTAAACGTTCCTGAGGTTTATAATTTCAGCAACTCCGCGAATCCAGTGAAAGCTTATAATTTCACATCTTCTATGGCGGTGAATTCATTGTATGCTTTGGCTGATATTGGAGGTAAAGGTTACAATTTGAATTTGGGTGCTCGTATGGACCAATTGTCAACGATGCCTGCAGGCAATAACAGTTACGTGTATCCTTCTGCTAGTTTGTCGTTTGTGCCAACTGATTTCATGAAGAAGAACAATACTTTGAATTTTTTCAAAATTCGTGCTTCTTATGCTCAGGTTAAGGGTGGTTTGACAAGTCCAACGATTGGTCCTGCTGGATATCCAATTGGATATGGTTCTGCTTATACTTCACCTTACGATGGTCCATCTTACACCAACTCTTCTGTGTATTCAACTCCTTTGTTGTATAACGGAAAGCCTTCTGCTAACTTTACTAATACAGTATCTAACAGTAGTTTAAAGCCATTCCAACGTACAAACTATGAAGCGGGTTTTGAAGCGCGTATGTTGAAAAATCGTTTGGGCGTTGAAGGTACTTATTTCATCTACAAAGATGGTCCTGGTATCTATCAAAGAACGGTGTCAGAGGCAACAGGTTACACAAACCAATTGGTAAACGGTATCGAAACACAGCGTAAAGGTTGGGAACTTTCTTTGAACGGTGAAATCGTTAAGCCATCTAAAAAAGGAGGTCTTTCTTGGAACTCTTCAGCCAATTTGTCTCGCTATCGTGAATTCTTGACTAAAATCTATGGTGATGTAGATCGTATTTCTGCTAACTATTTTGTTTCTGATAACTCTAGCAACAGATTTTTGAAAGTAGGCGATCGTATCGATGCATTGTATATGGGTTCTTTTGCTCGTACTTCTGATGGTCAATTGATCAACGATGCCGGTGGACGTCCTATCGTATTGCCAAAAGGTCAGCAACAAGGTTATTCTTTGCCTGATTTGGTATGGGGTTTCTTCAACAAAGTAGGTTACAAGAATGTAAGTATGTCATTCCAATTTGATGGTCGCGTAGGTGGTCAGATGGTAAACCAAATCCAACGTCAAACTTACCGCGGTGGACGTAACATCGAAACGGTTCAAAACAACATCAAAGATGCAAACGGTTTGGGGATGGGCGATGCGCGTTACAATGATTACCAAGGTACTAAGTCTTGGGTTGGTGAAGGTGTTGTGATTGCAAGTGGCACTCCAAAATACGATGCTACAACAGGCGAAATCACTAACATGAGTGAATTGACCTTTAGCAAGAATACTACTGCTACCTATTTGCAAGATTATATCAGCCGTTACTATGGTCAGTATGAAGCCAATTTGATGAGCAAGTCATACATGAAATTACGTGAAGTGAATGTTACTTACCAAATGCCATCTAAGTGGATGGGTAAAACTTTCAAATCTGCGACAGTTTCATTGGTTGCGCGTAACGTATTGTATTTCGCAAAAGGTCATCATGATGTGGATTTGGATCAATTCCCAGGTATGACAGGTTATTCTGCTTTGCAAACGCCAACCTTGCGCAGATATGGTATCAATATCAATTTGGTATTCTAATTTTAAATAAAACGATTTAATACTATTCACATGAAAAAGAAGATATTTTTAGCAATAACAGCCTTGACATTGTTTGTTGTTCAGGCATGTAAAATGGATGGTTTGGACAAGGATCCTAACCGCGCCACGGTGGTGACTCCAGATCTAGTTCTTAACGGAATTTGCAATTCAATTTTCGTAGGTCCTTGGGATGATAAAGCTCGCTTTTGTCAGTACAACTGCTGTAATTACAATTACTACGGCAACCAGGAATACAACTGGGGCGGTGCAAGTTTGAAGTATACCTTGTTGAAAAACGTGGTAAAAATGGAAGAAGAAGCCACGCGTGTTGGTTACAAAGCAGTGAATCCTTATTCTGCGATGGCTAAATACCTTAAAGCCGCTATGTACTATGAAATGACCATGCAAGTGGGTGATTTGCCATTGACTGAAGCGTTGTCTCCAGATGTTACTTACACGCCAAAATACAATACCCAGAAAGAGGTGTTTGTTCAGGTGTTGAAGTGGTTGGATGAAGCGAATGCTGATATGGCAACATTGATCGCTGCAGGTGAGTCAACAGTGTCGGGTGATATTTATTTCGGTGGCAATTTGTTGGCTTGGCAAAAAATCAACAATGCTTTCACTTTGAGAGTGTTGGTTGCTTTGAGTGCAAAAGAGTCTGATGCTGACTTAAATGTAAAAGGCAAATTTGCCAACATCATTTCTAACCCTACCAAATATCCATTGCCTACGTCTAATGCTGATGGTTTGCAGTATGTTTACAATAACACGTTTAACAAGTATCCAACAAATCCTGACAATTTCGGGTTTGATGCTACGCGTTACAACATGTCAGCGACGACATTAAATACTTTGGCTTCTTTGAAAGATCCTAGAGCGATGTTGTTTGGTGAGCCTGCTGGTAACAAAATGAAAGCGGGTATTCAACCTACAGATTTCGCTGCTTTTGTTGGTGCAGAATCTAGCATGGATTTGGCCGATATGAGTACTAAAGCGGGTATCGACAATGGTGCTGCTTACTTACCAGGTGAATTCAGTTTTTACAATAGAAAGCGTTACTACAGCACCTACACTGCGGAAAATACAGTGATCGTTGGTTATGCTGAAATGTGTTTCAACATTGCTGAAGCTGCTAACCGTGGTTGGGTTTCTTTGAATGCCAAAGATTGGTATGAAAAAGGAATAAAGGCGAGTCATAGTTTCTATGGTATCGGAAACGGTCCTTTGGATGTTTATTTCTTTAAAGCGGGTGGAAAAGTAACAGACGGTGCTTCTTACAATAAATTCACAGTGAACTTTGATCAAACTGCCTATTTGGCTCAGCCTTTGGTGAGCTATGCTGGTAACAATTCGCAAGGTTTACAGCAGATTGTTGTTCAGAAGTACTTAGGATTTTTCCAAAACAGTGGTTGGGAAGGTTATTACAACTATCGCAGAACAGGATTCCCAAGCTTCTCAAAAGGAGGACCTGGTACTGCAAATAGTGGTTTGATCCCGAAGCGTTTCCAATACCCTGCTTCAGAGGTTACGAATAACAAAGCAAATTGGCAATCGGCCTTGAACAATCAGTTCGGTGGCAAAGATGACATCAATGCCGATATGTGGATTCTAAAATAATTTTGAGTAGTTTAGTTATAATAGTTAAAATGGGGCGGGTTTACTCGCCCCTTTTTTTAGATGTGAAATCATGAAAGACGTAATTCAAGAAATCAAAGAGTTGTTTTTAACGAAGGGTTTGGATCAATATGGCGAAGATGTAACCCAGCAAGAACACGCTGTGCAATGTTATATTCTTGCGGTAGAGCACAATGCCAGTTTGGAGTTACGCGTTGCGGCTTTTTTACACGATGTTGGACATTTGATGTATAATCCAAAGGATGGGTTGCACGTAGATATGAAGCATGAAGTGTTCGGTGCCAAATTGCTATTGGATTGGGGTTTTGGTGAAAAAGTATCGCAGCTTGTTGCATCGCATGTATGGGCAAAACGATATTTGGTTTCAAACGAGCCATACTACATCAATCGCTTGTCGGCTGCTAGCCTGAAGAGCTTTCAGATGCAAGGTGGTTTAATGTCTGATGAAGAAAGTAGTGAAATGCGCAAATCAGCTTATTTCACGGAGTGCCTAAATCTTCGTAGGTGGGATGATCAAGGGAAGCGTTTTGATTTAGATTCTCAAATCCCTAAAGAAGTTTGGTCTGACTTAGAATTGTGCCTAAGTATCAACCAATCAATTGGTTAATCGTATCTTCTGCCATTCCAAAGCATAATGTCATTCCGGCGCCTCCAGGGCCATTAGCAATCCAGACGTTGGGTTCAACTTCTTGAAGCCAATCGCTTTCACCGTTCTTCAACTTGAGGTATTGCCCTGTCCATCGCTGAGCAATTCTTAAATCTGGAATCTCTAGAACATCATTCAAATAAGCCAATATCAAATCGTCAACGCTCTCCAATTGGAATGGGTCGTGATGAATCCCGTAGTCGTGTGAATCTCCAATCGTTAGTTGATTGTGGTAATTCTGGCTTATCAATAAATGAATTCCGTGATAATGCTGTTTGGGGTAATTTTCTTTAACCCAATGTTCGTAGATGGCCGACGACGGTAGTTTCTCGTAACTTTTGTAATGCAGGAAGCTTAATCCGGCGCAGATTGCAGGGATTGTTGCAGCGATTCGTTCGCTTCGTAACATTTGTAAATGGCTAATGGTAATTGGTGCTGCTTTAAAGACGGAGGGGTAGAGTGTGCTTAATTCATATCCGTTGCATATCACGATAATCTCGGCCTCGTAAGTTTTGTTTTCCGCGGTCCTAATTTTGTTTGGTGCAACCTCAATTACGGCACAGCCAAAATGAAATCGTATGGTTTTGGTTTCGGATAAATAAGCGGGTATTAAACGAATCGCTTCTCTAGATTCTACAATGATTTCTGTTCCGCTAAAAATGGCACCGAGCGTATTTTTTCTATTGGCCATTGGCAATGCGGCTAAAGTTTGTTTTTTGTCCAATAGCTGTAATCCTTCTCTTTTGAATGATTCTCTCTCCATGAATTCTTTCCCCAGTTCTAACTCTAAAGGATTCGAAAGCAACTGGATACTACCCGTTTTTTTATGCCAAATATTTGCGGCTTTACACAGTTCGATCCAAATTTCTCGGCTTTTTATTGCTCTGTTGTATAATTTCCCAATGGGTTGACCTACGGGCCAAACCATCCCGAAATTGCGAATGGAAGAACCGCTCGCTTTTTCTGATTTTTCAAAAACGTCTACTGAATAGCCCCGCTCTGCCAATGTTTTTGCATAGGCTAGACCCATGATTCCAGCACCTACTACGATGGCTTTAGGCCGCAATGATGTTTTCATTTTTTTTGGTTGATTTGTTTAATTGATAAATAATGATTTGCGATAATGCGATAATCAAAATACTCCCAACGATGATGAGTTTGTCGAATATTGAAACCCAATCTATGGAATCTGTATTCCCCAATAATGCAACTGATGTGATTGTTAATGAGAATAAATAACCCACGGAGTCGGCGATGTAAATTAGAAATCCCGAATTCCCATTGGTTCCGCTCAGCCCAATGATTCTATCCATTACGCTGATGTTGATTAATATGTATCCCAGATATAATCCAGTACCTGAAATCACTAGTAATGCAGGTAGAGATATGAATTGTAATTGAAATCCGAGCACTGAAATCAAACAGATTAATCCTCCAATTGCTGTGCAATAGGCGGTGAGTTTTAGCGATTTTGTGTGTGATTTGATAAATGAGAATGCCGGGACAATGCAAAGTAATAATAATGTTACTGGGAGCTCGATTTTGACGAATGATTGGGTGTTGTAAACCAAATACTGATTCAACATATCGGCGCTAAAATTATCTCGGAAATCTCTTAGGATTGTGAGTAGGCCATAAATGACAACAAATGGTAAAATTAAGTGCTGCAGATCCCCTAGAATTCTTTTTTGCGATGAAGGATCTAACGCTTTTCTTTCAAGTCGCAAATCGATGTCTTCTGCTGTTGGGCCTGGGAATCGTTCCAGTAAAATGATGAAAATCACTGCGGGGAAAAGTGCGAAAGCCCCTGTTATGTATGGTACTTCGTTGATCGATAGTTGTAGTGAAGATTGCAACCAAAGGGCGATTGTTTTGACCCAACCCGACGAAAATACAAATGTGCAGGCCAACATCGCTCCGATCAATTCGGTGAATTTCCGACCTTCCACATAAGAAAAAACCAAGCCCCATACCAAACCCAATGGGAATCCATTCAGAATCATTAAAAATGGCCAATATTCGATGCTTGTGAACCTCAAAATTACCAAGGGTATCAACGATGCCGCCATCAAGCAGATAAGGAAAATACCTCTGTAGTCTCTGTTCAGCCCTCCAAAAAAGCGAATGCCGACAATTTTGCTGAGGGTGTAGCCAATCAACTGACATAAAACCATCCAAATTTTAATATTCATACCCCATAAAATCATGTCGTTGAAGGTTAATCCCGAAAAGGGTTTTCGCAACGCGTACATACAGGTGTAAATGGAAAATGTTAGTCCTCCTAAAGCCAGGGATGTTAATATTTGATGGGAGTTTTTTTGTGTCGGCATCAGAATTTAGTGTGGTTTTTTACGATGCTTTCGAGCCCACAATTCGAGAGCAATTGATGTAAAGTGCTATACGATCCGTTTAATTCAGAAGGGTGATGAGCGTCGCTGTTGATAATGAGTGGGATTTTTGCGTGATGAAGTTTTGAGATGAATTCTAGTTTTGGGTAGGGGTTGCTCAGGGCTTTTTTATACATCGCCCTGGTGTTGATCTCAATAAAATCATAGCTGTTGGAACCGGTTTGCACAATTTGAAATAATTCATCATAGAACCAATTTTCTAAGGCAGCAAATTCACTTGTCTTGGCTGCATTTAGGATGATTTTGTCAATGTGGCCAATGATTTTTAGCGTACCCACTGGCTCGGAAATCATTTGCTGGGTTGCCTCTAAAAATGCTTGTAGTAATTTCTTAAGGTCGAATCCATACGATTTTAATGCCAAAAGAAACTGAGAATAGGTACCGTCGATTTCTAAATATTGGGTATTTGGATTTTCAGCCTTTGGATTATTGACAAAGTGGATACTTGCTATGAGAAATTCCGATTTCTGTACTTCTGGATATCGTAAAGCAGGGAAACCCAAGCCAATGAGATAATCAATTTCGAATCCACATAGGATCTTAATATCCGACTGATTTAACTGGGCTAGGTTGGTTATTTCGGCTGTGTATTTTTCTAAATCATCGGCTTTAATCGCCCAATCGCAGGGAAATGGGAGCGGGGCATGGGCGCTAAACCCAATAGAACGCCATTGTAATTGCTTCGCTTTTTTTACAAAATCAAGCGCGCTCGCCGTTCCGTCACAATAGGTTGTATGGGTGTGTAAATTCACAAGTGTATTTACACAAAAGAAGCATTGGGGTATTTGGTCTGTATTCCTCTTTAATTAACGGTGGGTTAATATTACATCACCTAGGTTTTTCCTTGTTGAAAATGGATTTCAACTTTTTGTTCTTTTGTTTAGTTGATGGCTGGAATACTTGTACTAAACCGTTGATCTCTTTAATTGAATGTGAAAATGGATAAGCGGTCCATTCCGAATCTTCTTCGGACTGATTAACTAATATATTCCACTTGCACTGAGCATGATAGCCAGCAAGGAGTGCAATTTTCGAGATCCCAATTATTGCGATATTCTCTGTGTTTTTGACATTTTCCTTTTGGGAGATTTGTTGAATGATATCAGGGAATGGCTGAAACCTTGGCGTTTGGTCGTAACTAACCCAACTGTCGAAATATTGTGGCAAATCACTCTTTCTAAATATCTCATCTGTAATGGCTGCGGGCAGCCATGACACACCAACAATTTTGCAATTCTCATTTTTTGCATTTTTTAGAAATTTTATCAATTCTGGATGGATGTGTAAATTGCTTTTTTCCGAGAAACTTACACGGAGTTGTTCAATGATATCGTTGGCAATTTTCACTACAATTGAGGGCTCTGGGTCTCTCAACCAACGTTGCGTAATTATTTCTGTGATTTCAATTATTGGCTTTCCAATCAACTTGCGAATCACCCATTTTTCTGTGATGATGCCATTGCGTTTTATGGTGTCGTTTATGATATTGGTGATTTTGTCGGTATCACCAATGGCAATGCCAATAGTATCAAGGATTACAAGCTTTGGCCAATGATTTTGCACGTGTAAATAATTGTTTTTCATATGAATTATATATCGCCGCTTTGTTGCTAAATCGTGGAAATCTTGTGGGCTAAATTGTTGCCTGGTAATGTCTATTTCATTGAAAGTTAACGTCTTTGAAACATTGGTCCGTTAATGTTGAACGAGAAATAAAATCATGAAAACTGGGTATTATGCAAGTCTATCGAAACAGCTGTTTTCAATAGGACATTTGGGTAAGGAAGTTTTTGAAGTCCTGCCTATCAACACGCCGATTAAAATCCACCAAATTATCACGGTGGAAGAAGATGGCAGGGAAGTCATTTCTGATGGTGAAGATTTAATTCAATCGAAATTTGAACTGTGGCATTATCTATCAAATCAAACGAATCTGATTTTCATTGAATTTTCACATCCTGGACAATGCACTTGGACGTTTCACCAAGGGCAATTGTCTATTTTTTGTCATCACCGTCCAACATTAATCTGGTGGACGGCGGAAATTCTCAAATTTTACCACTTGGGGAATTTCAAGAATTTCCATCGCCTTTCAACCAGTGAAGGTCAAAAATGTCTTCTTTTAAGCAAAGACATCCATCAAGATTTCGGAATGGAGCTGGTTGTTTGATGCTTGACTGGTTGAATTGATTTCGTGATATCGGATCAACCTCGCAATAAAGTTTGTCATCCCGATTTTATGCATTCTTAATAGCGCAGGGAACATGCTCTGAGTTGGGTGCAAGTTTGGCATCGTGTTCACATCAAGAACGTAAGGGATGTTGCCAATCATTCGAATATCGACCCTCGACATATACTGTAGATTCAAGGTCTTATGGGCTGTTATCGCAGCGTTATTTATATTGTCTAATTCAATATCGTTCAACAATGGAAAAAAGTCACGTTTGGTTTTACCCATCGAACTACCGGCAATAAAAACTGTTCTTGCGGGTGTTGGGATAATTTCCAGTGGTGGCAGGGATGTCATTTCGTTGCCGTCTTCCGTTGGTAATATTGCCACGCTAAATTCTCGGCCCAATAAATACGGTTGAACAATTTTGCCTTCCAATTTCCATCGCTGCCAATTTTTTGTTACTTCGCTTTGATGAACGATTTCTATGTCGCGATGACATCCGCCCAATCGAGGTTTGCTGATGTAAAAGTCGTGGGTTAAATTCAATGGACTTTCCAAACTCTGAGGGACATCTATGCCTACTTCAATCAAACGTTTTTCTACGGTTACTTTATCTTGAGCGATGTATTGTGCGATACCATTACTACTCAAGTGAGTGATATTATTTTTATCCAACCACATTGCGATGTCGGCTTGGGAATGTCGACCAAAACCATAGCACATATTAAATACCCAATGGAATTGCTTTAGTAGGCTCGCAAGCGCAGCATTTGGCTCAGTCATATGAATGATTGATGCATTGAATTCTTTAGGTATAGACTTGTTGACATTCAGTACAGTATTGAGATTGATGTTCTCTTGCCAAGGTGTGAATTGGCTTTCAGCGTATAGGATTGCTACGTTTTTCATGGAGCCGCAATTTCTCGCCATAAATCCACGTGATTGTTATGCAATTTTTAATTGTGTTTTGTGAATTTGGCACTTGAGTATTACCTAAGCATGTCGTTAATGTTTATTCGGGTTGGATATTTCATCTTGAGGTAATATTCCAATATTGTCTGTAACTCAATTTTGTTGGATGAATCCTAAATTGATTGTTTTAGACATGGCGGGCACTACGGTGAACGATTCTGGGTTGGTGCAACAAGCGGCAATTGACAGTATGAAAGCCCTTGCCGGTGTAGATATTGATATCAAAACAGCAAATAATGTCATGGGTATTCCAAAGAAAATCGCGTTTGAGCAATTGTGTTCTTTGAATAAAATTGCAGCTGATAATGAATTGATTTCAAAGTTAGAAGGGTATTTCAATAAACAGTTGATGGATCAATATGCTACGAAGGGCTCCATTGCTCTAATGCCCTATGCCGAAGAGTTGTTCGAAGCGGTGAGAAGTCATGGAGCGAAACTATACCTGAATACAGGGTTTAATCGCGCAGTTGCCACGGTGATTGTAGATAATTTGGGATTGCAAAAGGTGTTGCATGGCTACATCGGGAGCGACGAGGTTGCGATGGGTCGTCCTCAGCCAGATATGATTCGATTGGCGATGAAAAAGGAAAATATCGAATATTCTCATTTTGTAATGAAAGTTGGCGATACAATCAGTGATTTGTACGAAGGATATTCTGCGGGATGTGCTTGGAATATTGGCGTATTGACAGGCGCTAATAGTTATGATGAACTCAAAACGGCGCCATATTCTCAGATACTAAGTGACTTACAGCCCTTGATCGCATATTTTCCAAGTGTAGGTCGTTTCAGGAAGTAAAGCTAAAAAACCGCGTCCTCCGTTTTACTACCTCACCAAATTCAACGCTTTCGTGAGTTCGTGTTTTTGTAGGTAAACAATAGAGGCTGGATCCATTGGAATACCCCAGACAGTCTGTTTACATCTTGCTGCGAATAGTCCGTAACCGCCGGTTATATTGGTGTAGTCGGCTTGTTTTTGTACGATGCCGATGCTCGGCTCATTCACCGAAATGTAATCGATGAGTGTTTGATTGGCGCCATACATCGTGATCCCAACCCATTTGATGCGATGTTTTAGGGTAGGAGATGCGGTGATAGAATTTTGTAAGAATTGAATGAAACTCAAGCGGGGGATTTGACGTATCGGTGAGGATACGTTGCCAACGAGGAAGTTTGTAATCATCTTCCATGTCGCCATTTTTGTTATTTTTTTGCCCGTATCAGCAGTGCTAAATTCCTCATAGTACACGTGAAATTGAATATCGTAAGAAAAGGCATTTGCCGCAGCGACGTATGAGACATTTATATATTCCGGCCCCATGCTAAAAATATTTGTTTGGTCGATGAAGGGCGCTCTGATTTTTGCGGGACCCACCGTCTTGGTTACCGATACCGCTTTGGTGCTCGTCATTGGGTTGGTGACAGTGATTTCGTATTCCTCGTTGGGATAGATTTTTTCCCTCGTTACCCAAAGGATGTTTTTGTCGTTTGCGAAAATTCCTGAATCTTTTTTGGGTCCTTCTTCGGCGTTGCAGACGATGATTTGGCCGGTATTCAATCGCTTGAGTTGAACGTGGGTGCTGTCGAGGTAAAGGCTATCGGAAATTTTTGCTACTTCCAATGCGCCGATGCCTTGGTTAAGGTAAGCTTTGTTGACCTTGATATATTGAATGGTATCTTCCGGATCCAAAAGGGCGTAGATTACAACTGTTTCTTTATAATCTGCATTGATATTGACTTCATTTTCGCATGCGCTGAAAAACATCGACGAAATGAACATCAA
>CANIZU010000013.1 GCA_947472115.1 Flavobacteriales bacterium
ATCCTCGTCGGCTCCTTCAATGTTCGTAAATGAGTGGTGAGCCACATTGTGTTTTTGATTCCAATAGAAAGAATTCCCTCCCAAAACATTCAAACTCAACGCCATGATTTTATTTACCCATGGCTTGCGAGAATAACTACCGTGAGATCCGTCGTGCATTACATTGAAACCGATGGTTGCAAAATTGATTCCCATGAAAATACAAAGTAATACCGACACCCAGGCCGCAGGAGTAAAGAACACCAATAAAACATAGGATAAAACCAGTGTCGATAATAATATCAACGTCTTGCTATACAATTTCCAATTGCCAGATTGCTTGATATTATTTTCTGTAAAATATCCGTCTATCCTACTGCGCAAAGTTGAAAAAAACTGTGCATTTCTGCCTTCAAATCTGATTTGATTCATGGTTCTACAAAGATAGTCACGCAATCCAAAGGGCAAAGAAAAAAAAGT
This sequence comes from Flavobacteriales bacterium, assembly GCA_947472115.1. Lineage (GTDB taxonomy): Bacteria > Bacteroidota > Bacteroidia > NS11-12g > UBA955 > UBA955. The sequence continues at coordinate 460 of CANIZU010000013.1, forward strand.
TAAACAAACTCCCGATTGTACATCTATGGCTTCAATTGTGTGACGGATTCGGCCTGACACAAAGCCCATTTGCTTACATCCAAAAAAGCTAACATATAAATATTCTCTTACTACTCTTTTGTCGCCACCTGAATCTGAATCGTTTTTAGGCAATTCCCAGACTCTATTCGGACGTAATACACACCCGTTTTGAGTTGCGACACATCCAAATTCCATTGTTTTTCATTCATGGTCTGAGAATGAGAACTACCGATGGTCAACTCTTTCAATGGAACATTTACAGTTCTACCCAGAACATCGAGCACCGACATTTTTACATTCTGCACGGGCAATTTCATTTTCAATTGAATGGTAATATTATTAGAACTTGGATTTGGAAACGCCTTCACCCCTATCGTTTGATTCTTTTCTAAATAGTCTGAACCTAAGATGTCGCCCTTTTTGACAATTTTAGCCGAGAAAACGCCATTTCCATGTGTAGCCAAGCCGATGGTTCCATCGCTCACCCTCACATCAAACATATCACAGACCATATTTCCAATTTCACCACTGGCTTGCTGAACCCATTTGGTGTTCACACCCATCAACGTATCGGTTGCGAAAAACCCTGCACTTGTTGCGGCCAAATAAACCGTCCCATCGCTCACCGGCAAAATGGAAAGCCAACGCACCGAAGGACCATCGCCCAAACCTGTGGCAAATTGCTCGAGATTCCCCGCCGCTTTATTGAACGTTTTCCCTCCGTCATCTGAGTTAAAAATACTGTAGACGTTATAATTACTGAACGATACCATCAGTTGATCTGCATTTCGAGGATCCACCGCAACACAGCTCACATAGGCCGAGGGGAATGCCAACGCCGTAATGTCTTTTGGCTTCAAGGTGGTGCTCAAATCAGCGCTATCTATGCGATATAAACGTTTCAAAGTTGACCCATAATAAACGCGGTGAGCAGGTTTTGAACTCACGCCAACGGCCGAAATGAATTCATTTCTAATGGGAATTGAATCCGTACCTTTTGTCCATCCAAAGGTGATACTGTCGTTATTACCAGCCAAAGGAATTGTTCTCAATTTGTTGTTGCGCCATAAGTACTTACCGCCGGCCAAATACATCGTGTTGTTATCGGTTGGATCAAGCAAAAATGGATTGATAAAAAGATACTTCTCCCCGCCCACAGGGTCAATTCTAGCATAGCCCGTGCGATTTCCAGCGGCATCAACGGTTGCCTTGATCATCTTGCCTTGCTGCTTTGAAAAATAGTGCAACTTTGCACCGTCTTCCATTGCACAGTAGGAGCCATCGCCAAAATAGACGGTAGACCAAGGGGCTTTTGAATCCATAGAAACCGTCATCAATTGATTGTTATCCTGCGCTCCAGCAACCAAAAGCGGGCTCTCCGGTGTGCCATGATCCAAAGCCACAGTATAAAATTGAGTGGTTAAATAGCCATTGTTTAATGATTCCCACTCAAATAGTGAAACACTTAAATTCACCGAGCGGAAAACTCCACCGTCGTTGGAATTTAGCAATTTGCTACCATCATTGGGATAAAACAACAAATTGTGTTGATCGGGGTGATGGTTGGGCCAAACCCCAACATCAGGGAACTTTGCATTCATTTTATAGCCACCAATTTTCTCGATGTGTATAGAATCCACAAAACCTGTTGAAGAGCGATACACATTGGTACCGCCGATATAAACTTCATTTGAATTGCCTGGCCTCACACGAATAAACATGTCGTAGGAGCCCTGAACATTCCATCGATCAAATGGACTTCCATTGGGTAAATTCATTGATAAATCCTCCCATTTGCCACTATCGCCACTTCCATCACCTGTAATGTAGGTATAACGGTAAAGTGCATTCCATTCGATATCTCCTTTGTAGTTTGCGCTCTTACGACCAAACCCATCCGTATTCAAGAGAAAATACACTACATTTTCATTGTTTGGGTCAATTCCAATTACGATTCGCTTGTAGGTCGTCCCCAAAAATGAAGGGTTGATATTCACTAATTTACCATCGTTATTGGCACGAAAAATCCCTTTCTTAGCTCCATCAGAACTCGACGTTGCGTAAACAACACCTTTACTGGTAACAGCAACATCGGTAAAATACCCGCCGGCCAACTGACTCACCCAACTCTTTCCGCCGTTTGCACTTCTTTGGATTTGATTATAAATAGCCGCATACACTTCATTCGCAGTATCATTGGCCGAAGCGTCCACCGCTAAGTTCCAAACCAACTGCCAGCCATTGGTAAATGATAGAGGATTTCCGCCAGATGTAGATGAAATGGCCTGCCACGACTTACCCGAATCATCCGAAGAGAACAATCCATCGCCCAAATAATAGGCCCCTCTTGCGCCAGCACTCTGACCATAAGCTTCCCCTGTTCCCATATACCATCTTTGCTGGTGATTGGGTCGGATATCTTGCGCGATGCAAGTAGCACTTCTAAACTCATTTGTCGCTTGGGTCGGACTCCAAGTTTTCCCATCGGTTTCACTCAACCACATTCCTCCAGAAACCGAACCTGCAAGAATTCGTTTTGTATTGGCGATGTCTATTCCCAGAGCGCGCGTCCTACCCCCAATAAAATAAGGCCCTCTATGTATCCAACCAGTGCTTTGACCCATAGCCAGTGGATTGACATCCGTATTTTTTGGCAGTGTAGAAACATACATCAGTTCTCTCTGTCGCATATTTAGGGGGATATTACCCGTTTCAGGATCCGCCAAGCGCTTCAATTCCCATTGCCAACGCGCGGTAGCTCCATGTTCCATGGCCGAGGCTTGACCCATAGCGCGATTTGAAAGCGTTAGTACAAATCCAATCAATAAAAATTTAAACAAGTGCATTACCCGAGTCATAGTTTACGAATTTACTAGAGTCAGTCTGAATTGTTGTTACTTTGCCTACATGAATCACCGCGCAGTGATAGTTTTTTCGATATTTACGATTTCAGTTTCGTATTTGATTGCGACCAAAATTCTAAAAACGGACTGTATATCATCCCAAACTATATCAAACTCCCAAAATGTTATTTATCCCTTACAATTTGGAGTTCGAGCCACAACCTTAGCGTTGAAATTCAATAATAAACCAGCTTCACATACAACAACAACGATAGACACATCCATAAGTAAAGCTTTTGTCACGGGTCGTTTTCTTCCCCAAAATCATATCCGATTTCAAATTGTCCCTGCTCATTTATGCACCAAGTCGATGTACCTGCAAAAAGAAGTAATTGCCGCTTTTCAGAAAATGAAAGTGGCGGCTGCAACGGAGGGCGTTTCTCTAAGAATTATCAGTGGTACGCGAAATTTTTGGGAGCAAAAAGCCATTTGGGAAAGAAAATGGAATGTCAACCTACCCAATTTGGGGGCCTCGGCCAACAATGCTCGGGAGATCTTGAAATACAGTAGCATGCCGAGTAGTAGTCGACATCATTGGGGGACCGACATCGACATGAACAATTTGAGTCCAACGTATTTCACTACTGGAAAGGGACTTAAGGAAATACAATGGTTAAGAAAGAATGCCTCAAAATTCGGATTCAGTGAAGTCTATTCACCTCGTGAGACAGGTCGATTAACGGGTTATGAGCCGGAAGCATGGCATTGGTCATATTTGCCATTATCATCGCAGTATTCAGAATTTTACAAACAGAACATCAAACACACTGATTTGAAAGGATTTGCTGGCTGCGAATGGGCCAAGGAATTAAGGATAATCGAAGATTTTGTTGGCGGGGTTTCGAATTAATAAAAATAAGAAATATCGTTGAAATGCATTCAACGCTCAATCCAAACTGGGATTTTTCAAGTATTTAGTTGCTATGAAATTCGCAACAAACAAACCCGAAACATCAGCAAAAAAGTCGCCCCATTCAGCACTTCTATTATTGGTTAAATAAAATTGCAATAATTCAATACCACCACCGATCAATACCCCAATTAGTAAAAACAAAGTCATCGAATTTCTAAAATTAGAATTCTCATAACTCCATGCAAAGCATAGCATGAAATACAATCCAAAATGCACCCATTTATCTATACCCAACCACCCAAATCTCTCTAATCCTGAAACACGGGGCATCGTGGTCAAGCATAAATATAAAATCAGTACAAGCAAACCCAAAGTATACTTGTACTGAAAGATATATTTCATTAAATCAAATTTTCAATTATCCAACCATCGCAACGTAATCGGCGTGACTCATCAAACCGTCTACTTCCGATGGGTTACTCATCTTTACTTTCACCATCCAACCATCACCATAGGGATCGCTGTTTACTGACTCCGGTGATGCATCCATATTGGCATTCACTTCTATCACTTCACCGCTTACGGGCATGTACAAATCGCTCACAGTTTTCACTGCTTCAACTGTACCAAAAACCTCATGCGCAGCAAGTGTATCACCTTGCGAAGAGATGTCAACAAAAACGATATCACCCAATTCACCCTGAGCGAAATCAGTTACGCCAATCGTGGCAACATCGCCATCTACCAAAACCCATTCATGGTCTTTGGTGTACTTCAAATTATCTGGAAAGTTCATAGTTAGTTATTTTATGCTGTTTTTTTGGTCCAAATCATGCGCAACAAATTCGAAACCTTTGATTTCAAATCGTTACGATCTACTATAAAATCTAAAAATCCGTGATCTACCAAAAATTCAGAACTCTGAAATCCTTTTGGCAAATCACGACCGATGGTTTCTCTAATCACCCGAGGACCGGCAAAGCCAATCAATGCTTCGGGTTCAGCTATATTGACATCACCCAACATCGCAAAGGATGCTGTAACTCCGCCGGTTGTTGGATTGGTTAGCAAAGATATATACGGAATTCCCGCGCGATCCAACAAAGCCAATTTGGCACTCGTTTTTGCCATTTGCATGAGCGAGAATGCCGCTTCCATCATCCTTGCCCCGCCCGATTTTGAAATCATCATAAAAGGAGTACGCGTGGCTAGTGAATAATCAATTGCGCGAGCAATTTTCTCACCCACAACACTACCCATTGAACCACCGATGAAGTTAAAATCCATACAAGCAATACAAAGGGGCTGACCGTCAATCTCACCGTGCGCTGTTCTTACCGCATCTTTCAATCCGGTTTTGCGCTGCGCCACAACAATACGATCGGTATAGGGTGCAGAATCTGTAAATTTCAATGGGTCTCCGCTGCTCAAATCTGCGTTGATTTCCGTGAACTGATTTTCATCAAAAAGAATATCGAAATACTCCATTGAGCCAATGCGCTCATGGTATGAGCACGACGGACAAACATAGTTTTTTAATATCCATTCTTTGGTAGGCGCCACTTCTTTACAGCGCTTACACTTTTCCCACAACCCATCGGGCGTAGGCTTTTTGTCCTTGGTTTTAGTTAAAATCCCATTCCAGGTTCGTTGGTACCATTTCGGTCCATCGCCTGCAAGGTCTTCGTCGTCTTCGAAATCAAGATTCATGACCGACAAATTACGCCAAATCGATGCTGCTATCCAAATAAACGCTTTGAACAGAGTTTAGCAACTCAACACCTTCATTCATAGGCTTTTGGAACGCTTTACGACCCAAAATCAAACCTGACCCACCGGCGCGTTTGTTAACAACGGCTGTGAAAATCGCTTCTTCGATATCTCCTTGACCTTTCGATTCACCACCAGAGTTGATCAAACCGGCTCTTCCCATGTAGCAATTTGCCAATTGGTAGCGCGTTAAATCGATCGGGTGATCTGTAGATAATTCAGAGTATACTTTTGGATGTGTTTTACCGTGCTTGGTAGCCAAGTAACCACCATTATTTACGGGTAATTTTTGTTTGATGATATCGGCTTGAATAGTTACGCCCAAGTGGTTTGCTTGACCTGTTAAATCCGCACTTGCGTGATAATCAACACCATCCGCTTTAAATCCATTGTTTCTCAAATAGCACCAAAGGATGGTAGCCATACCCAATTCGTGAGCGCGCTCAAACGCTTTGGCCACTTCAACAATCTGACGTGCACTTTCTGGGCTTCCGAAGTAAATTGTTGCGCCTACAGCTGTTGCACCTAAGTTCCAAGCGGCATCAACCGAACCAAACATGATTTGGTCAAACTTGTTGGGGTACGACAAAAATTCGTTGTGATTTAACTTAACGATAAATGGAATTTTGTGAGCGTATTTGCGAGCATGCATCGCCAAAACACCATAGGTTGAAGCAACGGCATTACAGCCGCCTTCGATAGCCAACTTGATGATGTTTTCAGAATCAAAATAAATAGGATTTGGAGCAAATGAAGCGCCTGCACTGTGCTCAATTCCTTGATCTACAGGAAGAATACTCAAATAACCCGTATTTGCTAAGCGACCATGACCGTACAATTGTTGCAAACTCTTCAATACTTGAGGATTGCGATTTGTTTGAGCAAAAATGCGATCCACGAAATCAGGCCCTGGAGCGTGAATCATAGATTTATCAATAGTTTTACAGCTGTGATCCAACAAGAATTCCGCTTGTGAACCTAGCAAAGATTGAATTTGAGATTGAGCCATTACGTTATAATTTGTATTAAGTTTGATGCAAATTTAACCATTTTTCTCATGATACATGTCAAACTGATATCAAACCCTACCGATTTAGCCCAAGCTTTTGATATACGGCGCAGAGTTTTTGTAATTGAACAAGAATGTCCCCCCGATGAAGAGTATGATGAGTTTGAATCTTCAAGTATTCATTACTTAGCGACATACAATGGACTTATCGTAGGAACATGCAGACATCGCGCAACAGACAAGGGATTTAAATTGGAGCGATTTGCAGTCCTAAAGGAACATCGAACTGCTGGCATCGGCGCGGCATTGCTAAACAATTGCTTGGAAGCTGTCAGCCCCCTAATCACCAACGAATTGCCAATCATTTACTTGCATGCCCAAGAACATGCAATGAAATTCTACGAGAAATACGGATTTGTGGCACAAGGCGAAAGATTCTACGAGGCAGGAATCCCTCATTTCAAGATGGTTTTTGCCCAGTAATTTTCTTCATTTCCTGATTTTATCAGCTTTCGGTAGCAAATAATCACAACGACTGTAAAAAAGCAAGCAACTCGGCGGTATTCCGTTTGAGGTTGTGGTGCAATTCCACATACTTTCGTGCGTGACTGGTCATCTCTTGAGATTTCACCGGACTCGAAAGCAACGCACAAATTGCTATGGCAAATTCCTTCGGCTCATCTGCGATTTTTATTTCTACATCATCCATCACCGTTAGCCCTTGCGCCCCGATGGATGTGGACACGATAGGTACCCCCAACGCCATCGCTTCTAGCGTTTTTATCCGAATCCCACTACCCGCCTGGATTGGAACAATCATCACACCATGTTGATGCATAAAATCTTCGGCGTTAGAAACTTCCCCGTGGTTTACAATTCCCGACTGAAAAAATCTAGGATCTTGCTTGCTTAATCCCTTCCCTGCCAAATGAAATTTCGCATTGGGCTGAGCCGACAAAACCAGAGGCCATACTTTTTTCAAAAACCACATCACGCCCTGCTCATTGGCCTGCCATTCCATCGATCCGATGTGAAAAATTGAGAGCGGACGATGCACGAAAGCAAATGGTCTTTCTATTGCGATTCCGGGTTGATAAACATGAATTTGCGGTTGAACATCAGCGGGATGATAACTTAGTTCATGTCCAATATTTTCAGCCCCCGAATCCACTAGTCGTATTTGTTTTGGGTTATTTGAAACCGAATCTCGAATGACAATTGAATCCGTTTCTACGATGGGCACAATGGCATCCATCCGACACCAAGCATCGATTTCATAGTGCATTAAACGTTTCGATTGCAGCGCTAGGTACCATCTTTTCAGAGGCTTCTGTTCGGAAATCGCCAATCTCTCCCATATCTGATATTCTAAATTGTGAGATCGATACACCCATTTTATGGGATCTTTTTGAATCGTTTCGTTGCTATTTATTGGATAGGCATCCAAACCCCGGTCTTTGGCTCTTACAGACAATTGCTTCATCACACGCAAAGTGATAGGCATCGAATACAAACCCTCAACCATAACGCAGTCGTAATTGCTGGACTGAATCAAATCGTAAAGTTCAACGGCCGCTTCTAAATCATCGTATCGCTCCAAGTGATAACTGCCGCCGAAGAGCAAATTCCAAAGGGCATTCAAGGGCTTAACGCCGGCATCCAAAGACACCAAATACACTTTACAAAATCCAAAATACTTTTCGATAATTGCGTTTTCCGCAAAGTGTTTTTTTGTATTGAAACTAAAAAAATCGACCTCGGCGCCGTTTTCCGCCAGAGAACGAAGCATGCCATACGTGGCAATAGCTCCTCCATCATGCAGTGGCCATGGCACTCGATTCCCAACCACTAATATTTTCATGAGATCGAATCGTCGGTTTTGGATTCAGCTACTGCCGAAGTTTCAACTTTTGGTTTTGACGACTCAACCGATTCGCCCTGAGACACTTCAATTATGGATGACGACTTTCTACGTTTCAGTTTGTGCCACATCGAAACGAACCAATTTTTTAGGGGATTCGTACCCTGAAAACTCTTGTCGATGCTGGCACGATAGGTGATAATCACCCCAATTGGAAACAGCAGCATCGAACTCATCCAACTGCCGACCCAAACGGGAACGATTCCCTCTTTGCCCATTTTTTCCCCCGTAAGGTTCACGGCATAGAACAATACAAAAAGCACCACCGAAATCACCAATGGCATTCCAATTCCCCCTTTTCGGATGATGGCACCCAAAGGCGCAGAAATCAAAAAGAGCAATATCACCAAAATTGAAAACGCGAATTTCTTATGCAGTTCAGATTTGTAAAGATTGATATCGGTTTCTTCAAATTCTAGCGATGACATTAAGCCTTCAACCGTACTTTTTATACTCCGGGCGTGGTTTATAGCACTTGCTGCAATGGTGGCTTGCTGCGTTTCAGGGTAATTTTTCAAAATCCTGGTTTCCGTCAATGGCTCATATTGAGACGAATTTCGCTTGAAAGCCCTAAGCTGGGTATCTAAGGTCATTACGCCAGGGATGTGTAAATATCGGCCTAAGTAGCGACTATTATCGGCCTTGAGCAAATCAGATTTTATATGAAACGTATCAATTTCCTTGAACAGCTGCGATACATTTTGAAGTCGATAATCCGATGCGATTAAGTCTCTATCTGAAAACTGATAATCCAAACTAGATAGGTCGATTTGAATCTGCTGCTTTTCAAAAAACATCTGATTAAACGGCTGTGTTTTCCGATACTCAGGGCTATTGGTCATCTCTTCGTATCGAACTCCTTTGTATAGCGTAAAATTCAGCACCCGCTGATCATCGGTCAGTTTCATTGTCCCCCATTCGGCTCTAACCACATTTAACCGTTTAGAATCGTCTTTTTTGTATTCATAAATGAGGACGTCTCTCACAGTTTGATTGTCGGATTCCTTCTTTCCCACGCGGATGGCAAATCCTTCTATTTGATGATAAAAAATGCCTTCGGCGAGGTTGAATGTCGGTTTTTTAGAACGCATATCAATCAGCATGCCGGCTTGTTCCAATTTTGCTTTGGGAATGACATAATTGAGGAACATAAAGTTCATCACGGCCAAGCAGCACATCAATAAAAATATAGGTCGGAGCGCACGAAGCAAGGAAATTCCATTGCTTTTCATGGCTACCAATTCAAAGCTTTCTGAGAGGTTGCCAAAGGTCATTAGACCTGCGACCATAATGGTGAGGGGCATGGCCATGGGCACCAGATCGGCTAAGGAATAGAATATGAGTTTTGCCAACAAATCTGGGGCGATGCCTTTGCCTACGAGTTCATCGATGAATTTCCAGAGGAATTGCATCAAAAACAGGAACATCGACAAAAAAAAGGTGACAGCAAATGGGCCCACATAGGAACGCATTAGCAGCACATCGATTTTTTTGAGCCCTGGTATTTTGAATTTCATGCCTTAGGTTTCAAAGATAGCAAAAGAAAGGGCAAGGTTAGGAGGTGTGATTTCCTTGTATGGATTTCATTAGAAGGCAGCAATTCCAGTAGCGCTAGGCAGGGCGATTCAACGCGATTGTAGAAAAGATTTTAGGGCAAAAGCACGAAACCAGACGGGTTGACACCGGTGGAGAGCGTAGTTTTTTGCGCTGGATTTAGCAGGGGATAGCGCATCACTTCACCATTGCTGACAAAGTCTTTTGCATCGGCAAGATAAAAAACCTGGTTTAGGGGGTTGAAATAATAGCCGTAGAGTTGATTCAGGGATGGGTTAAACAGGGTGGATAGATCTGCCTGAGACATTGCTGAAATTGGGAACGTGAGAATTTTATTTTGCGAGGAGACGTACATGGAATTTCCATCGGCGGAGGGATAAATATTCCCGAGGGCGGCGTTGGTTGTCCAGCGCGCCTTCGGCGCGCTGGCTGAGGCCCCAAAGGCGGCTACGCCGCCTTTGGGGCCCACCGAACTCACCACCCATAACGTACTCTTTCCATCCACCGCTAAATAAAAAGCCCCCGTATCCACATCCATCGACCGCTTATATACACCGCTCAAATAATCATACACCAACACCTTCCCAGAATAACAAGCCACCGCCACCTCATCATCCCAGCGCACCATCTGCTCCGTCCATCCCGGCACCACTATCTCCCGCTTCAAATGCAAATCCAACGTATCCAAAACCGAAATCTTGTTCGCATACAAATCACTCACCCACAAATCACCCCCAACCATAAACAAACACCTCGGCGAACGCAATTTCGCATTCATCTTCTTCTGCTTAAACGTATACGGATCCAAACCCAATACCTTCCCGCTGTTGTTGATACTCAAAAACAAATTATCACCCACAACCAACCCCGATTGCAAAACATCGCCAATGGGCTTATTGTTCGCCTTCTCGTAAACACCGCCCAACATCTGCGTCTTTCCAGAATCCGTCTGCATCAAATCCAAACGCGCATTCGCCCACATAAAATTGCCCTCACACAAAACAGCAACCCGCTCCCCTCCCTTGGGAAGATCCTTCTTGTCTGGAACAATAACATCATCCGTGCAGCCCGCAAAAGCCAACACCAACAAACATTCAAAATGGACGAATCTCAATCTCATCGTTTTACAATCACACTCGATTCCTTGCCACTCAAAGTAGTCGCTGATATGGAATACACACCCGCCGGCCAAGATTTACTATTGATTTGATGCACCCTACCCCCGCAATTCTTTGTCTCAAAAACCAATTCACCCACCGAATTATGAACCCGCAAATCCATCATCGCACCCTTTGTTTCAATCGTTACGATGTCATCCGCGGGGTTGGGATACACCTTCGCCGTAATCCTATTCACCGCATTTACACCTAGCCAACGTGCCGCAATCACCTCGTCGATGGCGAAAAATCCCGGCGTATTCATTCCAAACTGACCATTATCAGAACTCATCAACTCAAAAACAAAACTGTCGCGCGGACCCACTTCATTTTGAGGCATCGACAGATCAACAATCGCCCAACTATCTAAAATATAATCTTTTGCATTATCCGCAAAACGAAAATCTGCCAAAATCACTCGCTTGCTGAACAAAAACTGACCCCTATGAAAGGCCGAGATTTTTAGCACAAAACTGTCGGCATCGTTCCCGGAAGCGCCACCAAACTTCTTGGCAAACGCATCGCCCGATTTCATACTGTTGTAAGCAAAAGTGGTATTGGCGATTTTAAAGCCCAAAATTCCGCTGCTAGGACCCGCCTCAGAAACAAGAAAAGAACCGTTCATCCCGATGGCGTAGGCCTTGCCATCGTATTTTCCCGACATATTTTTTTCAGAACCCTGACCCGGCTTGGCACAATATAAGTGTTTTGCAAAATCCGATGCTCCACCCGAACCATCTAACTTCCTGGAAACCGCCCATCCCGCAGCCCAATAGCCACCGAAGGAAGTATCCCACAAAACAGGCATATGAGAAACAAACGGGCCTTTGGGATGCAATAAAATATCGCGTTCTCCACGACTTCCATTCAATACAGTTCCAGAATCCATAGGCATCGTTTCGAAACCCTCCGTAATAAATTGGCCGCTAACGGTTGAGGCACCCATAAGTGCAACGACAAGTGACAAAACGCGCATTTTCATATATTTTTTCATTTTGATTGATTCGATTTAATAATCAAGGTCATTCTCAACGCCCGTCCAGGCATCGGCCGTCCCGGCATATTGACATATTCTTGGTTTAACACATTCAACAACTCCAACTTCCCCTGCAACATCATCCCCATAGGCAATACAACCTTTCTCAAACCAAATTGCATATTCACCAACGCAAAAGGATTTAAAGATTGTCGATTGTCCGTCTGAATAAACCGACGTCCCGTATAATCCACCCCAATACCCGATTCAAAGCGCAAATTCTCAAAACCCAAATACGCATTTCCATTCCAATCAGGAACAAAAATTTGCTGGTACGCCATCGACTCCGGTGTCTGTTTCACTCTGCTACTCACCCTGTCCACATTCGATTTTAGTATCACCGAGCCTTTGTCTCCCATTTGATATTTTAACGAAGCGCTCAATTGCCCACCGACATAAATACCGCCGCCCGATAAATTCGTAGCAAACCAATATGTACCCTTGGGCACCCACAAAATAGGCTGATCCACTGTCCGATAATAAAACGTCAGCTCCGATTGCCCCACCCATCGATTTTGATCCACCCGATTTGGTTTCCACAACACATTCGGCAACCACTTAAACAAATAGCCAACCTCAGCCCCCTTGCCCTTTTCTGGCTTTAACCCCTGCGCCATACCACCGGTTACCCAAAATAAATCATTCAACGTAGGACGACGAAAACTGCTGTGCACATTGGCTTTGATCGAACCTTGTTTTGATGCTTGATATACAAAAGACAATCCCATGGTAGGCACTTTTTCATGCCATTCATAGCGACCGTTGAAACCATAAGACGTTTTCCCTTTTGATGCACTCAATCCAATCAAAGAGGCGGGCAGTACCCGTGAAGACCATCCCAAGTAATACTCAGAATGCGCCTGCTGAAACTGAAGATCATTCCCTAAAAAAGCTTTCCAAAATCCCCAAATCCGATAAAATTCACTCTGAAAATGGACCGTCTTCCCAATGCTCAAACTGCCTTTATTATCGCTGGGCGATGAAAAATAATTGATTTGATCTTGCACATACCCCAGTCGATGCGTAGCCGAAAACCCTCGATTTGGCTGATAAATGTATTCCAAAACCGATCGCATGTTATTATCGTCCTGTCGGCCCAAAGCCTGAAACGAACCCAATGCCAAACCCAACTGTCGTTGCATTGTGGCAAATTCCGTCACCGCCTTCAAATAATGTGCACCCTTATTATATGACATCACCGAGCGAAGCATAGACTGCTCCCGATGGGCATTTTCCATCAAACGACTTGGAATATCTAACCCTAAATCAGAAAAGTGAAACGCATTATTGGATTCAAATCGCAAAGCCGAAACCTGGAACATCAAATTACGATTGTGCAGGGAAACATCGGCAGCCACATTGCGCTCGCCAAAACTTCCTATGGTACTCAGCAATTTTGATTTTTGTTCAAATGCCTTGGAAGATCCAAAAGCGACCCCATTTCGTAAAAATAGCGTCCCGCCCATACTTCCACTACCCACACTGGCAGAATTACCGCCCTCCACAAGAAACATTTCCGTATTTCCCCAATTCAAAAGCGTATTGAAATCCGTCATCCCCAGCATGGCATTATTTACCGGCAAGCCATTCCAATTCACCTGGGTTTGATTTGCATCGGCGCCACGACGAGAAATCGTGCTAGAACCAGCAACACCGTATTGCTTAAAAAATACCCCAGCACCGCCCAAAGCCGATGTCAACGAACGATCATCATTCCCCGCCTGATAATCTCTCACCACCCTGCCCAAAGTGGCAAAATCGATGCGCTGCACGTGAACAAACACAGTATCTACAGGCTTTATCACCTCCAACTTGCGAGAAACAGAATCTGTCTTCGGAATAATTTCCGAAACCAAAGATAGGAGCGATATGGCGCACAAGGCAAACATAGATTGCGTTGGCACAAAAACGAGAAAAGTGAGAGAAGATACGGGAACGCAAAGCACGCCCGATTCCTCGCTGCGCCTTTATCCCGAAAGCGTGCAATAGTGTTATCAGGCAGGTCTTCTGACTTCTCCATCTTGGGCGCCTTCCCGTTGTTACACAGTGGCGTTAGAGGCCCAAAATATAAATCAAACAGTGTTTGATCTGGAGTTACAGCTGCGGGTACAGTCTCGGTTTTTCACCGAAGTTCCCTTTTCATCGATGTGAATTAGCCATCCACAATCGAACCTAGCAACACAACAAAAATAATGTTTTGTGTAAGAAACCTACCCTATAGGTTGGTATTTTGTGTAAAAGTTATTTCTTCTTTTTTAGTCGATCCCCATCATTCAAGGTCTTGGCAATCGCCATACTTGGACCCGAAACCACCTCATCGCCCACTTTCAGGCCCGAAATCACTTCGTAATAGTCCAAATCTTGAAGTCCCGTTTTTACCTCAACTGCCTTCGCTTTGCCGCCGTTGTATAAGAACACCCAGGTTTGAACCCCTGAAGTTGGCGTCTTAGCCGCAGCATTCACCACACCACCCTTCGCCGAAGCATCAATGACAGGATTTCTTGTCGTTACCGCCGCAATAGGAACCGCAATCACTCCCGCTTTTGTATTCGTTTTCACATCCACGCTGGCCGTCATCCCCGGCAAAAAGGGAAACTCACCTTTCTTAATCAAATCGGGATAACTGCTAGGCGACAAACGAATTTTTACCACAAAATTGGTTACCTGGTCGCTCATATTTTGCGCTGAATTGAACACCGCTGAATTCGCAATTTCCGTCACCACGCCCTTAAAAACTCGATTGTCGTATGCATCCACCTTCACATCGGCACTGTCGCCACGATGAATCTTAACAATATCGTTCTCATTCACATTCACCTGAACTTCCATCACATTCATATTGGAAATGCGCATAATCTCCGTACCAGCCATCTGAGCCGTACCAACCACCCTTTCACCCTTTTCAGATGTCAAATGCGTCACCGTACCCGAAGCCGGCGCATAAATACTGGTCCTCCCTAAATTTCTTCTACCCTCTTCCAATCTCGCCGCCACACTTTGAACATTGTAACGCGACCCCAATACCGATTTTCCTGCCGATTCAAAATCCGCCTTCGCAAATTCATACTGCGATTGTGCCGTTTCCCATTCTTGTTCTGATATCACTTTTTGCTCGTGCAAAGTCTTCTGCCTCTTAAATGTGAGACCCGCTTGGTCATAGGCCGCCTTGGCCTTGATCAACTGCGCTTCAGACCCCGCCAACGCTGCTTTCGTATTGTCGAGGTTGGCTTTCAACTGCGACATTGCCGTTTCATACAATTCAGGGTTGATGCGCAACAACAGTTGTCCTTTGGTGACACTATCGCCCTCATGAACCATCATATCGATAATTTCCCCACTCACATCCGCACTGATTTTCACTTCGCTTTCAGGCTGAATTTTACCGGTCACACTCACAATTTCCGTGATTGTGCGATTCTCCACCTTTACCGATTCAACTTCTAAATCTTTTTTACCGCCTTTCATCACCATGGCAGCAACCACCAACACAACGAGTGAAATTATGGAAATCCAAAGAATGCGTTTTTTCTTCATGTTATTTTTGGGTAGGATTTATTGATGTTTGATTTTGATTGGCAGATAGATAAAACTCGAGAACCAAGCGTCTAAAAGCACGCTCATACTTGGCAGAGATATAATTTTGCTGTGCCGCATTGCTCGTCGCCAATGCCATTTGATATTCAAAGTAAGAGGCCGCGCCCGCATCGTATCGCTGTTTGATATACTGCTCATTTTGCGACTGAAGATTTTTATTTTCTAGGTTAGATGCGTATCGTTTTTCTGCATTTTGATAATTATTGAATGCGGTCAGTACTTCATTTTGCACATTTTGCTGAATTCTATCCATATTCAACTGCGCCCTTAATACAGCCAAATTTGCCGTTTTTACTTGATTCTGCCTTGTTAGTCCTGAATAAATGGGAATATTCAAATTCACGCCCAATGATTTACCGAAGTTGTCGTGAACTTGATTCCCAAACCCTTTGGTTTTCATTGAATACGTATATTGTGGCGCTTCAACCAAATCATTGGTTCCTTGCACTCTGCCGATGGGCGTAAATCCAGTTACACTGACATTTTCGACCATTTTAGCGTTATCGGAATACACAGTATTTAGGTTCCCACCCACACTCAAGGTAGGCATCGTCGCGCCTTTGGCCGATTTCAATCCAAATTCAGCCGCCGCCACCCGAAACGCCGCTGCTTGATAATCTGGGCGTTTCCATAGGATCGAATCCACCAATTGACTGGCGGTATATCCAAAAGGTTCAGAAATGATTCCCATATCTTCTACCACCGGACTAAATGGCTTATGAAACTCAACACGAATCAATTGTTTCAAATTCTGTAGAGCCGTTGCTTTGACATTCTCAGCGTTGGTAAGACTGGCGGCATCATTGGCTGCTTGTGCTTTGAGAGATAGCAAAGACCCTTGTGTACTTCCTCCAGCGTCGTATATTTTTTGACCCCGTTGCAATTGTATCTGACTGGACTGAACCACCTGAGCGGCAGCCAAAACAGATTCATAAGCCTGTAAATATTGAACATACGCCGAAGAAACTTGCAGCGTAACCGTTAACTGCATCGCCTTTAAATCCATGCCCGAGGCCAGCCAATTTTCTTTGGCTTGCTTATAATTGTTTTGATTTTGTAGTCCGCCAAAAAGGAGCAAAGACCCCTGCAATTGAAAGTTATTACTTCCAATGGTTGTCTGCACAAACTGATTTGTAAAACGGTCGATACTTCTTCCCGATTGATAAAACTGACCGGCGGCGCCTGATAAATCTGGACCAAAATTTCGGATGGATTGCTCCAAGGTCATTTCGGACTGTGTTTGGGACAGCATCGACAGTTGGACATCAATGTTTTGGTTTAGGGCTTGTGCGATACAGGCCTCCAAAGTGTATTCACCGGTATTCACAGACCTTTCCAAGGCCGAGTTAATGGCTGATGAATTGGACAAAACAACGACTTGAGATTTAAGCCCAGAGGTTGACAATGCCGCGGCAAACACGACAAGGAAATACAATGTCGAGGAAATTCGATTCCACATAAATACAAAGATAAGGAAAGAGAAGCGGCCCTGCGGGCCGCTTCGACATACAATCATATCAAAACGACAAATTAGAATCGATTACATCTTTTCGCAATCCGGCTTCTTCTTGTCCAACCGGTCTATCTGATCCCGCATCATCTGGATAAACCTCGAGTTTTTTGTCCCTGCAAATCGATAGACGGTGAAGCCCATATAGATATCCGCATCCCTCATATTTCGGGTATACAACAAATTAAACACGCTATTGCTTCCAATATAAAAACATCCCGCCCTAAAGGAAAGTCCCGCCCGCAAACTGCGATAATCGTATTCGAGCAACACAGGCATCGACACTTCCCATTTCTCTCTTTCATATCGTGGGGCAATCATCGCATAGCTCTGATAACGAGCGCTTTGTGTATACCTACCCAGCAAACTTTGCATCACCTGGGTTTGAATAAACACATATTTGCTATACTGATAATCGATGCTCGCCACAAATCGGGTTGGCAAGCCAATAATCACGTCCTGTTTACCCGTGGTATAACCCGAAACCCCTTTAAAAACATTATTCAACGGCGCCAAAGAAACATCCCGCTGCGAGGCTGTTAAATCATTCTTGAAATTGGAAGCATCCCAACTTGTGGTCGTGGAATTTTCGATTGCCGTCACCGAAGCATCTCGATATCGAACAGAGCCAATATCCATTATACTCAAGCCAAATTTGTACTTGTACATTTTATGTCGCTTCAGATAATCCCCATTGCGCTTGTAATCGGCCAAATGAAACGCATAGCTCCAGCCCAAATCCAAGCCCGTGCCTCTTCCTTTACCTTGGTAAAAAGCATAACGAACGTTCGTCTTATCAAATTGTAGCTGAAACGGATTCCCGCGATGCACCTGCATATTATCGTACTGAAAGTAACTACCGCCCAAACCCCAAATCTTCTTCACGGTGGCACCAAACATCATTTGCTGCTTCCACATCATCGGCATATTATAGGCGATATTGATACCGGAACTCACGTAAGCATTGGCAGAAACGGTGGTTCGATTCAAATTATAGTTGCCGTTTTTATCCAGAATGAAGTATTTGAAAGCCTTCCGATTGTTGCTCAAATCGGTAAGTAATGCATGCGCCATCGGCTCATCGAGTCCAGAAACATTGGCAAGCACAACGACATCATTTAGCAATCCGATCTGAATTTTCTTGTATTTCATCGTAAACGATGGCAAATAGGCGATGGCACCCACACCAGCAAATTTTCGCTTTCGATTTAAGTCTTCCACCAAGAACGACGAATCGAATCTGGGATTTCCGTTGATGGTTTGATACTGAACAGGGACTTTATTGAATGCCACACGATACGCAGAATACGGCAACTTGAGATTTACATAATTGTTATTGACATTACCCCAGACCCCGACAATATTGACATGCCATTGGTAGGGCGTGTAGGCCGTAAGCGATGGATTGATTTTGGCAGCATGAACCCCAGCGTATTTCCCCACGGCGATGGGCGCAAAGTTTTGGGCTTTGATTCCCAAACACAAGCACATTGATATCAGCCAACAAAGTATTCGCATCCGCTTTAGAACGCACAAAGTTACTCCGATGTTGCCTCGTTTGTTGCGAATAATTGATTATATTGATGGCATTTAATTGTCATTATTTTTATCAAATTAATTTAATCACCCCATGATTTTCCACTTCCACTCTCATTTCAGCATGCGTTACGGGTTGATTTCGCCGGAAGAGATCGTGCAACGCTGCGAATCCGAGGCCATTTCTATGGGGTTTCGTGTACCGGTATTATTGGCCGACATCAATACGGTAACGGGGGTGAGTAATTTTCTAAGGGCTGCCAGAGACACAAAACACATTATGCCTTTGGTGGGGGTCGACATTCGCAATGGGGATGAACCGCTATATATTCTAATAAGCACATCGCAGAGCAGCTTTGCCGAAATCAACGCATTTCTATCGGACCACCTGATGAACCACAAACTCTTTCCTACATATCCACCCACGTTTTTGTCGGTCAAGGTGGTTTACGCCTACAAAAAAGAAGGTTTGGGGAATTCAAATCTCATGGGGAATTCGAGCATTGAAAATAGCAGCGATTCAGCATCGGAGACAACCCAAATGGGTTATAAACAGGCAATCGCAATCTACGCGGAGGTGCTACCTCAATTGCGGCTGGCGAAGAATCGGAATTTTTCGTTACCAATGATTGCTTGGCACACGGTGACATTTCGGGACGAGATTGATTTTGAGACGCACAAATTATTGCGGTGCATTGATCACAATTGTTTGGTAACGAAGTTGCCCATTTCTGCCACGGCTGCGCCGTGGCAGAAATGGGCGCCCCTGCGGCAAATTTTTTCAAAATTTGCCGCAACCCCTTCCCTCATCTCCCAGGCGCAGGCCTTCTGCGAAGGCTGCGCCTGGGACCTCCAATGGAATACCCCTCAAAATAAAAAAACCTTCTCCGGAAACCTCAACCAAGACTTCCGAATGCTGAGAGAACTTGCCACCCAAGGCCTCCACTATCGATACCCTAACTATACCTTCCAAACCACACAACGACTGGAAAAGGAAATGCAAATGATCTACGAACTCGGATTTACCCCCTACTTCCTTATCAATTGGGACATCTGCAGATTCGCTAGAGAAAACAACTACTTCTACGTCGGCCGTGGCTCAGGCGCAAACTCCGTGGTTGCCTACTGCCTTAGG
>CANIZU010000014.1 GCA_947472115.1 Flavobacteriales bacterium
CCATTATCGCTCCAGCCCGTAAATGCAATACCTGTTGGTTGTTCATTTTTGATTTTTGGCATATCTCTCGAAGAACTGCCACTGGAATATAACAGGCACAGCCCAAATATTTCCCCCGTAATATTTGTGCCATTTCCCAACATTGTAGTAGTTAAATTTTCAAGTTGTTCGTCAAACTGAAAAATAGCCATTTGATTGTTTTTATGGCCCACACCTATATATCCTGTAAAGTTATTTGTGTTTACGTGAACAATGTCGTTGATTTGGTAGTTGTATGTGGAATAGTAATCAAAAATTCGTGGAAAGTTTTGAGCAACATTGCCTTGTTTGTCGACTTTCAATACGAAAATTTTAGAGCCTTGATAATAATAACCAAACGCTAAAAATCCATCATTAGTTTCTATGACTTTCGTATGGATTTCGGCCCCTTCAATAATTGCTGAATCAATAATTGCAGGAAATCCAAATGGAGCAATTTTTGCATATTTACCCGGCTTAAGGAACTGATGCCATTGAACATTAAAATATTTATCGTATTTGATGAGTCCAGGAAATTCTTGGTGTCCGTTTAAGGCATTGACAGATTGTTCAATTCGAGTAGTGAAAACAAATCCGCCATCTTCTGTCTCAACACCTCCATAATGCCAATCCTCGAGGGTCTGGATGCTCATGGAATTGTATAGTCGTGTTAGAATAGGTGTTCCTCTTTGATTAATAATGTTAGGGCTCGAAGTCTGAGCAATAACATTTTGAGTAACGCAAAGAGCAAATAGGGAGATTAGCAGTTTGGCGATTGTAACGGATTTAATATTTATCATCATATTTTTTCGGGTTAATAGAACAGTGGCATCTCAATAATTAGCCTAACCTATTGTGCCCACAACTTTAGCTCAGTTTTGATGATATCATTATCTCATTAATGATGTTAAATGAATTTTTTCTGGTATATTTTATGTCATTAAAAAGTATATAAATTTTGGTTATAAATAATATTAATTAGTACTATTAATAGTCCATTGTGCCTTTGCGTGTTATGTGTAAGTAGGCCTGAAATTCGGACTGGATAAAATTCGGCAAAAAACCCGAAATTTCCCCAGTCAAATGAAAAAAAGCACATACACCGAGGGCCAAATAGTAAAAGCCTTCAAAGAAGAAGAAAGCGGCCGATCTGTTAACGATATCAGTCGTGAACTTGGCATTAACTGGAATAATCGGACTAACATTCACCTCTTCATCGGATAGAAATTGACCCCCATTATAAAGGCAAATTTATCAAGTACAAGACGGAGTTAAACATTGGTAACATTGGGTGTTTTGGATTGTAAGTAGTTCGGATGAAGTGGGGACAAATTTGAGCGACTAAGTGGTGCTATCTTCGGCGTTTTTCCCAGATATGTAAGCACCGTCGGAGAATTGATTTCTGTCTAAGAGTTTAATTCGCTCCATTGTAATAGGGAGGAATCAAG
Organism: Flavobacteriales bacterium; assembly: GCA_947472115.1. Taxonomy (GTDB): domain Bacteria; phylum Bacteroidota; class Bacteroidia; order NS11-12g; family UBA955; genus UBA955. The sequence goes on from CANIZU010000014.1 coordinate 1,467, forward strand.
TGACTAACTGGGTTTAACTGCAGTACCTTCAAATGTTCATTTATTCAAATATTCACTGTTCATCGGGGTGTGTTTTGAATAGGAGGGCGAATGTAAAAAACGATAAAATTCGATAAGAAAATACAACTATCAAGTTTTTATAATATCTTCGTTTTACCGTTCTTTTTTGTTGCTGTTGTGTTGCTCGAAAAAGTCGAAATCTGATGAGTAGTTGCTCATTTGTTGCTCGAAATACTTCTCGAAAGTCGCTGTAGGCAAGGGTTTCAGCGTTTATCTTTTGTTGTCTGTTCATGTATTGGCAAGTAATGGCTTTATTTTTTCATTTTTGATCTGATTTTTATTTGCATAAAGTATTATATATCAATGACTTGATTGTTATTTGCGCTAGATGGCGATTTTTGTAATCAGCGATATTTGGTGTCGTAAATTGCTTTTTTTGACATTTTTGTTGCTCATTTGTTGCTCGAAATTCTTGAGCAACAAATGAGCAACAAAAAATTAAATAATGAAAATGGAGGGTTGGGAAATTCTAATTCCAGCGATACCGGTTCTGTGCGATGAGGTTGTAAACGAAATCTGTGAGGGGTAATGGCAGGAAGCGAAATAGACTTAGCCAGCGCCAAGGTATGCGGGTGTGGCGTAACAGCTGAAAGGCGGCGCGGGAACGCACGTGAACCTCGTCTCCCACAAAATATACCGTTTGCAAATCAATGAAATTGATACCGTGCGATTTCAGCAGTTCCTTGGATTCAGCGCTTCGGACCGACGAAACCTCAATGGCTGCATTTTGCGCCTTCGCCCAGCGGGCGATGCTGCAACAAAATTGACATTGGTCGTCGTAAAGTAAATGCATCTTAATTTGAATCAAAGTTAATTGTTTCCAAGTCTCAGTGGAGAGCCTCTGAGACCAGTTGAGCGACAATTTTCGCGCTGTTCAAACACAATGGAATTCCGCCGCCGGGATGTACGCTGCCCCCACAGAAATACAAGCCATTGATGGAGCTAGAGAAGTTTTTATGTCGAAGAAAGGCAGCAAATCGGTTGTTGCTCGATGTGCCGTAGAGTGATCCGCCATGGGATCCCGTGCGTTGTTCAATCTTCACAGGGTCGAGTATTTCTTCTACTTCGATGAGCGGGTCGATGTCTCGGTGTAAGATGCGCTTCAGTTTTTGTAAAATATTCACCTTGGCCTTAGCTGCAATTTCACCCCAATTCTGTCCAGTATTGCTTGGAACATTGATCATTACAAACCAATTTTCACAACCGGTGGGCGCATCGGACGGTTCATATTTGGCGCTAATATTTATATAAATTGTTGGGTCGTTGTAGGGCTCCCCAGGCTGAAAAAGATTATGAAATTCTGCTTTATAATCGGCCGAAAATAGGATGTTGTGCAGATGCAACTGCGGGAAACTGCCTCTGATGCCCCAATAAAAAACCAGTGCCGAAGTTGATCTTTCTTGGGATAGAGTTTTCTTTGGCGCCTTGTGTTTGGGCAGTAAAAATTTATAGGTATTGTAGACGTCTGCATTGCAAACAACGACGTCGCTTGGATGAACGATTTCTTCTTGGGTCTTAAGGTTGCGCACCCTCACCAAGGATACTTTCTTTCCCTCGGTTACTATTTCTTCCACGGCGTGTTGGAAGTGAAATTGCACACCCATCGAACAGCCTAAGTGATACAGTGATTTGGGTATGTTATACATGCCACCTTTTGGGAAATAGGAGCCCAGATATTGTTCCAAGTGAGGAATCATGTTGAGTAGCGCTGGTGCTCGATAGGGATCACTGCCGTTGTAGGTCGCGAATCGATTGAGGTATTGCACCAAATAGGGGTTTGATACACGTTTCCGGTTTTCTTGATCCATGGATTCAATCAAATTGAGTTTGCTGGCATTCAGTAAGCCCTTTACCGTTTTGCGATTGAGGTAGTTTTTGAAGCGATGCAAACTTTGTTCGATGAAAATGGGCGCGGTAATGTTGTATCGAAATGCGGCTTTTTGTAGCTGTTTTTGAAGCGCAGCGATCTCGGTTTCGTTGGCAATGCTGGACAGAGAATCACTAAATTTCTCCCAGGATTTGTATGCTACGAATTGCTTACCGTCTTCGTAAAAGTAATGACAAATGGAATCTAAGGTTTCGTATTGGAAATAGTCCTCAGGGTTTTTATCGCACAAAGTGAAAAGTTCATCCACCAAATTGGGTAGGGTGAATAGCGAAGGTCCCGCATCGAATCGATAGCCTCTCTGCTCGATTTGACTTAGTTTGCCGCCGGGCTGAGTCGAGGATTCAAAGACATGAACGCGGTGTCCCAACTTTGCCAAACGGATGGCCGAAGCAATTCCTGCGATGCCTGCCCCCACGATGGTCACTTCTTTTGTCATTCCTAAATTAACAACTGGAATTGCTTATTGGTTTATATGGTGAGGGAATAACTTTTGGTACATCTGCCAATTTTAATAACTGCTGTCTTTTTGCATTCTCTTTTGAATTTGAAAAGTAAGCCTGATTTGGGTCGAATAAAAAACCAATTCTTCGGATACTTGTTCGTTTGGGGTGACCTCATCCAAGAACCTCTCTTTATGGTTGGTATTTCCCCACCAATTGTTTGATCAACTCCCTGAGGGGGTTGAAACGGTGGCGGTGATGGAGGAGCCGTTGTTTTTTCAGCAGTACGCGTTTCACAAGCAGAAATTGGTGTTTCATCGCGCTACGATGCGATGCTATGCTGACCGACTTCAAAAGCGGGGTTATTCCGTTCGATATTTTGGTTGCGACAATGGCCTTGTGGATATAGGTGAGTATGTCAAGATTTGGTTAGAAGAAGGGGTTTCGGAGTTTCAGCTTTATCGCCCGGAAGACGATTGGTTGGTACAGCGATTGACGGCAGCAACCACGAAGCACGGCATCAGTCTGGTGTACCACGATACGCCCCAGTTTATTCTGAATCGGGCGGATGTGAAATCCTATTTTACAGGGAAGAATCACTTTTTGCAGGCCAATTTTTATTCAGTGCAGCGCAAGCAGTTTCAGGTGCTTATGGATGGGGCTAAGCCGCGGGGTGGGAAGTGGAGTTTCGATGAAGACAACCGACAGCGATTTCCCAAAAATCAAACCGTGCCGCATTTGGAAAATGGGCGGACTGGTGGGGAGGAGAAGTTTTGGTCAGAGGCCGTAGATTATGTGGAGAAGCATTTTCCCAAAGCACCGGGCGAATTTCAAGGCGATTTTGATTATGCGATTTCTCATGACGGGGCTCAGCGATGGCTGACGGATTTTGTAGAACACCGTCTATTGCGATTTGGTACCTACGAGGATGCATTGGTGGTGAAAGAGCCTTTGTTGCATCACAGTTTGTTATCGGTCTATCTCAACAATGGTTTGCTGTTGCCCAAGGATGTTTTGGATGCGGTTTTGAATGAAAGTGAGACGCGAAACTTGCCGCTGAATGATGTGGAAGGGTTTGTGCGACAGTTATTGGGATGGCGGGAGTTTATAAGGGGGCTGTATTTGTCGGTTGGACGTAAGCAGCGCACCCGCAATTACTGGGGATATACGCGGAAAATTCCGCAGTCGTTTTACGACGGAACTACGGGCATTGTGCCTGTGGATGTGGTGATCAAAAAGGTGTTGAAGAACGGGTATTGTCATCACATTGAGCGGTTGATGGTGATGAGCAATTTTATGTTGCTATGCGATTTCGATCCGGATGAGGTGTATCGGTGGTTCATGGAGTTGTTCATGGATGCATATGATTGGGTGATGGTGCCGAACGTTTATGGGATGGGTCAGTTCGCCGATGGTGGGATGATGAGCACCAAGCCGTATATCAGTGGCAGCAATTATTTGATGAAGATGGGCGATTTTGAGAAGGGTGAATGGACGGAGGTTTGGGATGGGTTGTATTGGCGATTTATCGACAAGCATCGTGATTTCTTTTTGAAGAATCCTCGCATGGGTGTGATGGTGAAGTCGTACGATAAAATGGATGCCGGGAAGCGAGATCGATTGTCGGCCGTGGCGAATCAATTTTTGGAGGGATTAAACGATGAATAAGCAGGAATTACCACGGGAAACTGAGGCCAAGGTCAAGGCCAAGGTCAAGGCCAAGGCCAAGGTCAAGGACAAGGCCAAGGATACTTTATTGGTTCAGGTGCCTCCGGCCCCGGCTTTAGGGTCTGTTGAGTTGGTGGGCAAGGCATGGGTGGCCAATGAGAGAAATACAAAGGCGAGTGCGATTCCGGAAGGGGTATCGGACAGTGAAAAGCGGATGATTATGGAAGACCGCATCATTGAAATGGCTTGGGAGGATAGAACGCCGTTTGATGCGATCAAGGCACAGTTTGGGTATTCCGAGGCTCAGGTAATTGCATTGATGCGCAAGCAGTTGAAGCGAAGCAGTTTCAATTTGTGGCGCAAGCGGGTGAATAGCGGTGTGAGTATCAAGCACCAGAAGTTGCGCAACGATGCGGTGCAGCGGTTTCATTGCAGTCGACAGAAGTCGATTTCCAACAACAAGATTAGCAAGCGATGAGTCATTCAGAAAAAGTGCAGGCATTGCTCGCGGCGATTGATGTGAAGCGATATGGGAAGACCCGCAATTATTTATCGGGGAGTGTGAGTGAATTGGGTCCGTACGTATCTCGTGGGGTGATTTCTACACGTATGGTTTGGGCGTATTTGTTGGCTAGGGGACATAGTTTTGAGGAGATGTTCGGGTTTGTACAGCAGTTGGCATGGCGCGATTTTTTTCAGCGGGTGTGGATGGGTTTGGGCGATGGGATTAATTCTGACATTCGGGGTGATCAGCAGGGGGTTAAACACACCGCGGTTCCCGCCGCGATCGCGGCGGGAACCGCGGGCATTGACGGGATCGACGTTGGCATCCAGCGATTGGTATCGTCTGGATACATGCATAACCACCAGCGGATGTACACGGCGTTTCTTAGTTGTAACTTGGCCGGCGCTCACTGGAAATTGCCCGCCCAATGGATGTATGCCCATTTGCTCGATGGTGATTGGGGTTCCAATGCCCTTTCTTGGCAGTGGGTCGCCGGCACTTTTTCGAACAAAAAATACATCGCCAACCAAGAGAATATCAACAGGTATACGAATACCCAACAGCGCGGCACCTACCTCGATGTAGAATACGAACAACTCGCCGAGGCCCCGGTGCCGGAAGTATTGAAGCCCACTTTGCAAGCAGCAGAAGCATTGCCGTTTTCTGAATGCGATGCCACGTCATTGCAATTGGCAGTGACAAAATATGGCTTCCCGGTGTTTGGGTTAGGAAGTTCGACGAAGGAAAACTCAATGCTCGAGAACGCATCCCAGAAAACCCAGATTATCAGCAACCGCCTTGTCATTCATAACTATTACCAACTCGATCCCCAATTTCAATCGGCACTTGCTGGAACCCGATTGCTATTGTTGGAGCCCAGCGTATTTAAACAATATCCCATCGCCGCGCATTGTGTGGATTTTATGCTGTCGTTGGCCGCCGAGATTCCTCATTTACAGGTGTTTGTGGGTGAGTTTGAGGAATTTCAGTCTGTGTTACAGGCAAGTGGCTCGGTGGAAATTATCTACCAAGAACATCCTTTGAATTTGCATTATCAGGGCGTTGAAATCCCTCGGGATTGGTTGGCTCCAGAGGTGGAAGGCACGTTCTCATCGTTTTTCTCGTATTGGAAAAAAATAGAGAAATCGCTTCGGAAAGAATATAAAGACGTTCGCGGATATTGATCAATCAGATGACCTTCCAGGAATCTCATAACTCTCGAGCCACTGAATTGGGTGGTTTGACATCGCCAGAAGTGGCAGGGGAGAAGTTGGAAGCTGCGGTGGAAAAGCCCCCAATGCAGATTGTTTGGATCAAACGTGATTTGCGCACTCGCGATCATGCGCCGTTGGCAGAGGCGGAGGCATCGGGATTGTCTTACAGAGTGATTTTTATTTTTGAGCCGAGTATGGTGGCGCATCCGGATTATTCGGACCGACATTTACGCTTTCAGTGGCAGTCGTTGATGGATATGAATCGAACATGGCGGGGGCTGACGCAGGATTCTGAGGCCCGACAGGTAGATGTGTTTTGGGGTGAGGCCGAAGCGGTTTTTTCGTCATTGTTTGAGGTATTTGATGTGCAGCGGGTGTTGTCGTATCAGGAATCGGGGATTGAGAAGACGTTTCAGCGCGACAAAGCCATCGCTCAGTTGCTAAAAGAAAAGGGAGTGGCATGGCAGGAGTTTCAACGAAATGGGGTGCTTCGGGGCATCAAAAATCGCGTGGATTGGGACAAGCGGTGGTTTGTGACAATGTCCGATCCGCTTATAGAAAATAGCTATCGAAAACAGTTATATCCCGATGAGTTGGGGTTTTTGGTGGAGGCGTCGCAAGGTGCTTTGATCAAGGAATTCGCGATCCCGGAGGACTGTTTGAAGAGTTTAGAATCGACGTCGGCTGGCATGCAAATGGGTGGCGAATCAATGGCACGGCGGTATTTACTGGGGTTTTTGTCGGAACGACATAAATCTTATCACTATCATATTTCAAAACCCTTGCAGAGCAGGGAATCGTGTAGTCGACTTTCGGTGTATATCGCGTGGGGTAATTTGTCGATCAAGCAAATTTATCAAGCCTCGAAATCGCTACCGAAGGAGAAGAAAAATGCCCGGGCGATGACTGCTTTTTTATCGCGGATCAAGTGGCACGACCATTTTGTTCAGAAGTTTGAGCAGGAGTGCACGTATGAATATCGGGCTGTGAACAGGGCGTTTGAGGATTTGGGGGCGGCGAACGAAGCGGGGTTGTTGGTGGCGTGGAAGGATGGGAAAACGGGTTATCCGATGGTGGATGCGAACATGCGGGCATTGGCGGCAACGGGTTGGATTAATTTTCGAATGCGGGCGATGTTGGTGAGTTTTTTGACGCATCATTTGGACATTGATTGGCGGTTGGGGGTGTATCATTTGGCACAGTATTTTTTGGATTACGAGCCTGGGATTCACTATACACAGTTTCAGATGCAGGCGGGCACAACGGGGGCAAATACGGTTAGGGTGTACAATCCAGTAAAGAACGGGTTGGAGCACGATACGGAGGGTGATTTTGTACGTCGGTGGGTGCCTGAGATAGCGGGGTTGCCGAATCATTTGATTCATCAGCCATGGACGATGACGGAGATGGAGCGGGTATTATACGGGGTGACGTTGGGCGAGGATTATCCGATGCCGGTGGTTGCTTTACAGGGGCGGAAAATTGCGATGGTTGCGCGGATTTATGATATGCGCAAGTCGGAGTTTGCACGCGCGGAAAAGGCTAGGGTGTTGACAAAGCACAGCAGGCCTGCGAAGGCGAAATCGAAGCCAATGGCGAAATCGAAAAGGAAATTGAAGTCGGCCAGCGACAAAGATTCTACGGCAGAGGTTCATGATGAGGTGAAGACATCGCCCATCGATAAGGAAAAAGGAAAGGGGAAGAAGCCGTGAAGGGGGTAAAGAAGCAGCATTTGCCGAGCAAGGTATGTGTAACGTGCGGACGTCCATTTGCATGGCGCAAGAAGTGGGAGCGGGATTGGGAATCGGTGAAATATTGCAGCGATCGGTGTCGGAAAAACCCAAAATCCACGGAATAATGTATTGATGAGGTGTGTCCCATTTGATTTGGCTACGGATGTCGGGCATTTTTTTCAACAAGAATGGAAAGTTTGCATCGAAGTTTGATTTGAATGGGGTAATCCATAGATTTGTTGAAAACGAAAAAATATGAAAACATTTTTACTTGCATCAGTATTGGCCGTTACAAGCTTTTTTGGGGCGGCATCTGTAACCACCAAGTTGGGTGAGGGTGAAGCGATAGTTGGGAAGTGGTTGAACCAAGAGGGAACCTCGCACATTCAGATTTTCAAGGCCACCAACGGTAGTTTTGCAGGTAAGTACTTTGGCAAAATTGTTTGGTTGAAGGAGCCTTTGAAGAATGGTAAACCGAAGGTTGATGATTTGAATCCGGATCCAAAGAAGCAGGCAGTTCCATTGTTGGGGTTGCAGATTTTAAAGAATTTCGTGTACGATGCGGACGATAAAGAATGGGAAGATGGTACCATTTACGATCCAAAAAATGGAAAAACGTATAGTTGCAATATGACGTTGGACGGGAATAATTTGAATGTCCGCGGATATGTTGGCATCTCGATGCTAGGTCGCACGGGTGTTTGGACCAAGGTTCAATAAATGAATTCGCTTGGTTTGATTCGCCATCGTACTTTTGTGGGATGAAGGGCGAAGAAACCGGTGAAATTAGGGTGGTTGAAACCGATGACGGGAGTAGGACCTTGTACTTGCCGGGTCTGGATGAGACCTATCACTCCACCCATGGGGCTGTTACTGAATCTCGCCATGTTTATATTGAGAAGGGATTAGATTTTTGGAGGGCAGCACACCCCGAAGCCAAATCTGTGAGGGTATTTGAAATGGGTTTGGGTACAGGAACCAATGCGATGTTGGCGATGGATTGGTGCGTGGCCAATGATTGTAAAATGCGATATTATTCGGTAGAGAAATTTCCGTTGGGGCAGGATTTGATGAGGGAATATTGGGGGTCGATAGGGATTGATGATGGCGATGATTCAGTTATGCAAGATGTATCGCGGCGCAGCGATGCACTGCATTCCGCGCCCTGGGAGCAATGGATAGAGATTCCCTTGGGGCGTGGTGATTTTGAGGTTTTTAAACACAAATCCGACATTCGAGACGCGGAGATTCCAGATGAGATAGATGTGGTGTTTTGGGATGCTTTTGGACCCAAAAAACAAGAAGGTGTGTGGGGTGCGGAATTGTTTCAACCCATTTATAATGCGATGCAACAGGGAGGAGTTTTTGTTACTTATTCGTCAGCCGGCGATGTAAAACGAGCTTTGAAACAAGTTGGGTTTGGGGTCGAGAAGTTGGATGGTCCTCCATATAAGCGACACATGTTGCGTGCAAAAAAAGATTGATTTTGATTTGCTGCGGTTTAAACGACATATGCTCCGAGGCATAAAGACGAATTCAAATGGGCTGTAATTTTAATATCCTGGGTTGAACGAACAACGGGTTTGAACCAAATTATCCTCATATTTGTTTCTACTATCATGACTTTGCAATTCACCCCTATTTCAGAGATACAAAAAGCGTATCAGGAGCAACGCACATTGAGCAATCAGCGCGAATTTGCATCGCCTAGAGAACGCATCGTCCAGTTGAAGCGGTTGCGAAAAAGCATCGCCAAATATGAGGCGGAACTTTTGGAGGCTTTGAAAACAGATTTGGGGAAATCGAATTATGAGGGTTTTTTGACCGAAATAGGCGTTACCTATCAAGAAATTGATTATCATATTAAGCATGTGAAACATTGGTCGGCCCATCGCCGAATCACTACCCCTTGGTTTTTGTTGCCATCGAGCAGTAAGGTGATTCCGGAGCCTTTCGGACAGGTTCTGATCATGGCGCCTTGGAACTATCCGTTTCAGTTGTTGATGAATCCATTGATTGGCGCAATATCAGCTGGAAACAGGGCCATTTTGAGGCCTTCACCCGAGGTGCCCAATGTGGCGGTGGTGATTGGGAAAGTTATTGCGGAGGCTTTTACGAGTGAAGAGGTGTTTGTGGTTCAGGGAAGTATCGAAGAGAATCAGTGGTTGTTGCAGCAGCAATGGGATTATATCTTTTTTACGGGCGGACCGTTTTTGGGTAAGATTGTGGCGAAGGCGGCAGCGGAGAAATTGATTCCGGTGACCTTGGAGTTGGGCGGGAAGAGTCCTGCTATCATAGAAAAGGGTTGCAATATGCAGGCTGCGGCCAAGCGCGTGATTTGGGGGAAGTCTGTGAATGCAGGTCAAACTTGCATCGCACCGGATTATGTTTGGGTTCATCAGAGTGATAAGCAAGCATTTACCGATGCCGCTAAGGTGGCTTTGGAGCAAATGTATAGCAGTGATTTGTCGGCGAGTCCGGATTTTGGTCGGATAGTAAACGAACGTTCTTTTGATCGCGTGGCTGCTTATTTACAGGGGGCTGAAATTGTGTTGGGTGGTAAAACTGATCGCGGACAGAAATTCATTGAGACTACGGTGGTGTCGGTGGATGGCTGGAGCTCGCCGGTGATGTGTGAGGAGGTTTTTGGTCCGATTTTGCCTTTGCGCACATATGAAACTTTAGATGAAGTGATTGCGGATGTCAATGCGCATGAAAAACCGTTGGCGTTATACTTTTTTGGCAGCGATGCTGGGGCGGAAAAGATTCTGGCTAAGACCAGTTCGGGTGGAGTGAGCATCAACGATACTTTGGTTCATGTGGCCAATCAGCATTTGCCTTTTGGTGGCGTGGGTGGAAGTGGATATGGTAGTTATCGTGGAAAGCACACGTTTGAGGTGTTTAGTCATAAGAAATCTGTGATGCGCTCACCGCTGTGGTTTAACGTGCCGATTAAGTATCCGCCATACAAGGGATTGGGCTTGTTGCGGTGGCTTTTGGGTTGATGAATTGTTTCGCAATTGTTGATTTGCGTGTTCAATGCGTAGCAAATGTTAACGGAAAGTTAACCTATCGTAAAGTTCTCTTAATTTTAAGGTAACACATAAAATCGATTTTTGTGGCATGGTAAATTCCCTGCGCAGAGCTCTTTTTTTGTCATTGTCCTTCATTGTTTTTCATCACGCACAATCACAGACGTCTACTACAGATGGGGGTGTATTGGTTGGTAAGGTCATGTCTGAGACCGGTCGTACCTTGGCTGGAGCAAAGGTTTTTGTAACTGGTGCTTCCGACAGTGCGATGTCTGATGTTGACGGTAAATTTTCTTTTCGTGTCCCCGTAGGAACGCGTTTGGTGTTTATCGAAGCTGAAGGACACGAATTGTATCAAGACACAGTATTAATTGAAAAGGACAAAGACTTTTATTTAAATGTGGTTTTGCAGGTGGTAGAGAGAATGGAAGCTGCGGATGTTCGTGTAAAGCGCAAACCGAAGGAAAGTTCAGTTGCTCAAGCCATTCAAACCAAGAGATTGTCATCGCAATTGGTGGAGTCGATTAGTGCGGAAGATTTTTCTAAAACAACCATCCGTACTACGAGTGATGCTTTGAAGCGTATTCCTGGTGCTACTATTTCCGAAGGAAAGTTTGCCAACGTTCGTGGTATGTTTGATCGTTACAACGCGGGTTATTTGAATGGTGCGCCATTGCCAAGTACGGAGAGCGATCGCAAAGCGTTTTCGTTTGATGTGATTCCAGCGAGTTTGTTGGACAATATCGTTGTGATTAAGAGTGCAACGCCAGATTTGATTGCGGATTTTGGTGGGGGTATCATTAAAATCAATACCAAGAGTATCCCTGATAAATTCACCCAGTCGGTTTCTGTGGGATTTCAATACAATTCAATTACTACAGGAAAGTCTGTTCGTACTTTTGACATCGCGGGTTCTGAATATTTCGGAGTGATGTCGTCTGCCAATATTGCACCCAATTTGGATCCAAAAATGATTGTGGATTACAATGAGCCTGCTTTTAATGCAGCGGAAACCAAGAAGTTCAACAACAATTGGGATTTCAATTCTTACAGTGCAAAGCCATCGCCACGTTTTAACTATACAATAGGTATTCCGTTTAAAATCAAGAAGATGCAGGCCGGGGCAATGGTGTCTTGGAATTATTCAATGACCCAACGTATGGCTTTAGGTCAAGTAATTACGCGCGATTTTTCGGATAACCGTTTGCAACGTTCTTTTACAGATAGTACTTTGGCTACCAACGTGCAGAATGGTGGGGTGGCGAATTTTGCATTGAAGATTAATAACAAGAACAAGATCGACTTCAAGAATTTGTACAGTTTAACGTATGATGTGAATAGCATCGTTCGTGCGGGTGTTGCGAGTTATGATGATAACATCACGAGTCAAGCGTTTTCGAATTTTTCTAACTTAAACAGTTTGTATAGTAGTCAGGTGATTGGTTCTCACGTGATGGGTAAGCGACAGTCGACATTGAATTGGGTGTTAAACTACGGAAATACGGTTCGTCAAGTCCCTGATTTTAGGATTGCGCAATATTCGGTTTCTGAGGGTGATGTTTCTACTAGACAATTGGTTATTAATCCATTCTTCCGTGATGGATCGGGTAGATTCTTTTCGACGTTAAATGAAAATTCTTCTTCGGCATCGGTGGATTATTCTACTTTGCGTAAGACGGGAAAGTTGACATGGATTTTGAAGACGGGTGCATATGTTCAGCATCGTTCAAGGGTATTTAATAGCAGACAGTTTATTTATGGTCCGTTAACGGGTGGTTTATATTCACAGGCTGAGCCTTCTAAGGATTTGGCTTTGGACAAGATTTCTCCAACGGGATTGTATTTGATTGATAAAACGCGTGACAAGGACGATTATACGGCTTTCAGTTCTTTAGCTGCTGCTTATGTGATGGCGGAAAATCAGTTGCCATTGTTCAAGAAAGCGGGTAAGACATATGATTTGAAAGTGATTTATGGTGTTCGTGTAGAGCAGTTTACGCAGGTGTTGAAGAGTAAGGAAGCGACCAAGCGCAATGTGTATTTGGCGAATCCTGGAACAAATGTGGATTTGATGCCATCAATTACGAGTATCATTCCGGTTAGCAAGAAGAGTAGTATAAGGATGGCATATTCTAAGACATTAAATCGTCCAGAGTTGCGTGAGTTGGCTCCATTTGCTTTTTATAATTTTTCGATTAACTCTGAAATTTTGGGTAATACCAATTTGCAACGCGCTACAATTCAGAATTACGATTTGCGTTATGAGATTTATGCCAATAAGGAGGACATGGTTTCTATTGGGGTGTTCAAAAAACGCATTATCAATCCGATTGAGTTTTCTTTGGATCCTACGCAAACTCAGATTCGTACATTTACTTATCAGAATCAACGCATCGCCAATAATAAAGGTTTAGAGATAGAGATTCGTAAGAATTTTGGAAGCTTAACAAAGTTGATTGGTGCGAAGTGGTTGAAGAATTTCACGTTCTATGGTAACGTTGCTTTGATTAGCAGTGAGGTTAGGTTTGATAGTGTGAATTCTAGAACATTGCAGGGTCAGAGTCCATATGTAGTAAACGCATCGTTGTTTTACCAAAACAAGAAGGGTTGGCAGATGAATGCGAGTTTCAATAAGATCGGTCAGCGTATTGCGTATATTGGATTGCCTGTTTCTACTGCTAAATTTGGATTGGATATTTATGAGTTTGGTAGAAGCGTATTGGATTTTCAGATCGCCAAGAATGTGGGCAAGTCTGGGATGTTTAGGGTGACGTTGGGTGATTTGTTGGCTCAGAAGTCGGTTTTTTACCAAGACATGAATCACAACGGGAAGTACGATACGAAGGAAGTTTTGGAGGGTGGTGATAATACGTTGATTAGCTTCACGAATGGCAGGACCATGGGTGTGAGTTATACGTTCAGTTTTTAAATTTTTCTGAGGTTATTTTGAAAAGGGGGCCGCAGGCTCCCTTTTCTTTTTGTATTAATTCAATGTTAATGCAATATGAATGAGTTAACATAAAATTGACGCTAAGTTGAATTTCGTGTAATTGTGAGAGATGATTTTTGCATAGAAATAAAACTATGAAAAAAATCTTATTATCTCTATCTGCATTATTCTGTTTGCTGAATGCAAATGCGCAGGTGATCGAAAAAGTGAACTACGTTGGGGCTTTGAGTCCAGACGCTAGTAAAGATTGGACCAAAAACTGGACAAGTTGGGATCCAAAAAATGCAACTTATGGCGCTATTAGCGATTCTACAACTTTGAACGATGCTTCAGGTGAGAAAGCCATTACTACTACAGTTACATTGGATGCTTCTAAAGTGTATTTGTTGAAGAACATTTGTGTGGTAAAATCAGGTGCCAAATTGGTAATTCCTGCTGGTACTGTAATTCGTGGTCGTGCCAACACTGCAGCTTCTCCAAAGGAGTATGCTTGTATCGTTGTTGAGCGTGGTGGTCAGATCGACGTTCAAGGAACTGCTTCTAAGCCCGTTGTAATGACATCTTCAAAAGCTGTTGGATCTCGTGATCGCGGTGATTGGGGTGGATTGTTGTTGGCTGGTAAGGCGGTAAACAACCAAGGTGCTTCTACTCAAATGGAAGGATTTAACAACGTAAGTTTTGACAACCAGTTGGCTTTCCACGGTGGAACTGATGATGCGGATAACACAGGTAGCTTAACATATTTGCGTATCGAATTTGCTGGTTTTGCATTTGAGCCTAACAAGGAGTTAAATGGTTTGACATTTTGTTCTATTGGGAACAAGACCAAAGTTGATTACGTGCAGGTTTCTTTCTCTGGTGATGATTCTTACGAGTGGTTTGGTGGTACTGTAAACGCGAAGCACTTGATCGCTTACAAAGGAACAGATGATGATTTCGATACAGATTTCGGATACCGTGGTAACGTACAATTTGGTATCGCTCAAAAAGATACAATGTATTATGATTTGTCTTGGAATGCAACGGGTGGTTCAACTTCTGAGACTTTTGAATCAGATAACGACGCTTCGGGTTCTGGTAAATTGCCATTGACTGCAGCTGTATTTACTAACATGACTTGTGTTGGTCCAGTTCCATTGGGTGGTTCTTGGGCAACGTTGGGTACTACGACTAAAGGTGCTTACCGTAGAGGTGCTCGTATCCGTCGTAACAGCCGTTTGTCGATCACAAACTCTATCTTCATGGGATATCGTAACTTCATCATGTTTGATGGTGACTCTACATTATATGCTGCCGGTGTTAAGCCAGCGGTTAAGGTGAGCGACGTGAACGATTTGATTCGCAATAACTATATCTGTAATACATCAGCTGCTGCAGCAAAGAGTACAACAAACACAGGTTTGGTTGAAATTAGTGCAGGTTCAGTTGTGGATTCTTTAGACAAATGGGTACGTTCAACTGTGAACAACAATATGATTGATAAAGCGGCTTACACTGCGGGTACTGTATTGGTAGATCCAAAAAATAATACTAACCCTGATTTCCGTCCAGTAAGTTCTAACAAGGATTTGGTTGGAACATCTGACTACGATTTGGGTGTTTACAAGAAATACGGAACTTTCGTTGTGTGTGATTCTATCACTAGCCAACCTAAGAGTATTTCAGTGAAAACTGGATCAAACGCTTTGTTTGTATTCAACTACACTGATGGCAACGCAGTATTGCAATGGCAGAACAACAAAGGAACTGGATTCAAGAATTTGAGCAATGCTGGTCAGTATGCTGGTGTTAACAATGATTCTTTGTCAGTTTCAACTATCACAATGATGAACAATGGCGAGAAATTCCGTTGTATGATTTCAACTCGTTGGTGCAAGGATAGCACAAGTGCTGCGACATTGTCGGCTATTTTCAAGGCTTGTTCTTTGATTTCTACACAACCAACTAGCTTGAGCAAAGCTTCAGGTGCTGATGCTAACTTCTCTGTCGCTACTTCTGATACTGCGGCTAAAGTATTCTGGCAGTCTGATTTGGATTTGGGTATGACTAGCATCCCTGCTGGTTCTGCAAAATACACTGGTGTAAATAGCAAGTCGTTGACAGTGAAAGCGGTTTCTATCCGTAACCACACTCAGCCTTTCCGTGCCATTGCTTACACTAACTTGTGTGCTGATACTTCAAACGTTGCTAAATTGAGCATCACTGATAGCTGTATCAACTACAAGAGTGTGAAGGTAACTGATACATTGTTGATCAAAGTTGCTTTGAAAGTAGGTAACTTGAAAAAGAACAATAACATCAAGGTATATCCAGTTCCAACGCAGAACAAGTTCACTATCGATAACGGTGACTATGCTAGCATGGGTGGATACCAGATCAAGATTTACAACACAGCTTCTCAGTTGGTATTCTCTCAGGTGATCAACCAACAAGTTTACACTGTTGATTTGGCTAACTGGACTGGTGTAGGTATTTATCAAATGCAGGTAATCAATGGCTCTGGAGTAACAGTTGCTACCAAGTCGATCATATTGCAATAATTGAGTATATAGTAGTAAATTTCATAAAATGTGTTTAAAGAGGGCGGCCGCAGGCCGCCCTCTTTTTTTGCTAAAATCTACCGTTGATCTATTTTATGTTGAGGAGAGAATCTTCAATATTTGATGAGGATATTGGTAGTTCGGTAATAAGTGCCTTGTGATTGGTTAGGTTCTTTTTTCTAAGTTCCGTAATGATGTGGTAATTAAAATTTTGAATATCAATAACGAATTGCTTTCATAGAAGGAACAATGGGTAGAGACATTTGAGCCGTTAAATCCAAAAACTATGAACTATTATTTAAACAGAATCAGTCTATTGTTGCTGATGTTGTTTCCGGTGTTTGGCCAATCTCAGATTGCGCTATTACAGGACTACAACAACAAAACATCTGCGCCCATTGGAACATTCCAGGGCATCAAATTTAGAGAAGCTGGATTTTCAGGACTTTTTGCCATTCCTAATACAGGGGGTAAAGAATTCTGGACAGTTTCGGATCGTGGTGTCAATGTTGATGCTGCAAATGCTAACCCTGCAGCTTGTCGCCCAGTGTATGACAAGTTTTTCTCTTTCCCATCGTATGCGCCGAAAATTCATCGCATTCGCATCGTTGGAGATTCAGTACAAATTTTACAGACCATCGCAATTAAAAGACCTAGTGGAGCAACCGCTACAGGCGTTTTGAACCCTGTTGGATTTGGTAGTACTGCTTTGGAAGTGGGTTATAGCGATACGGTTCAGAATTGTTTGAATCTTGTAAAGAAAATCACTGCAAAGGATATTTGGAGTTTGGATTCGGAAGGGATTCTTGTAGACGCCAATGGTAACTTCTGGATTTGTGAAGAAAACGGACCAACGGTTTGGAAGGTAGCACCTAACGGTATTGTGATCAACAGGTATACGCCATATGCTAAGATGGTTGGTGCGCAGCCTGAAGACATTTTAATTGATACATGTTTTAAGTATCGCAAGAACAACCGTGGTTTTGAAGGGATTTCAATTGCCCCCAATGGTAAAATCTATGCGATCATTCAAAGTCCTTTGTTGTATCCTACAACTGCAATTGGAGAAGCGTCTCGTATGCACCGTATTTTGGAAATTGATCCAGTTACCAATGCAAACAGAATGTTTGTTTACATGAACGATAATATCATCGGTACTGGCGCGAACCAAATCCGATTGAAGGATTGGAAAATTGGTGATATGGCTGCGGTAAATGATTCAACTTTCTTGGTTTTGGAAGCTGCTTTACGTGGTACTACCGATATCAAACGTTTATATACAATTAATATCAATGGCGCGACCCCTGTTACTTCGGGTTATGTTTATTCTACGAAGTCGGTTGAGGGATTGGATTCTGCGGGTTTGGTTGCCAATGGCATCAAGCCAGTGCGTAAAACCTTATTGATGAATTTATTGGCTAATTCTTGGCCTGCTTCATTAGAAAAGGCGGAGGGTGTAGCAATTTTGAACGACTCAACTATCGCTATTTGTAACGACAACGATTTTGGTCAAGTGTCTGTGCCACAGGATGGTATCGCCGTAGCCACTGCTTATACGAGTCATGTTTTCTTGTATCGTTTGAAAGGTGTTAATAAGCTTAAGAATTATGTTGCTTTGAAACAGTCAGTTACGTCTGGTATTACAGGCGTAAGTACTTCAACGCCTCCTTATTTGGTGCCTGTTCAGGCCGGTGTGAGTTTCACGAGTGTACTTTCTGCTGGTGATATCGTAAATGGATATCAATTGGCCGGAACGCCTGACGGTGCTGGAGCTTTTGATAACAACGATGGAACTTTTACTTTCTTGGTCAATCATGAATTTGGCGGCACCGCTGGTGGTGTTCGTGCTCATGGTAACAAAGGAGCTTTCGTTTCAAAATGGATCATCAATAAGAATGACTTATCTGTTAAGTCTGGAAGTGATGTAATGAAGGATGTTTACTTGTGGTCGCCAACAGGCTATACATTGTTTAATTCTTCAAATATTTCTACTCGTACGGTATTTAATCGTTTTTGTGCGGCCGACTTACCTTCGGTAACTGCCTTTTACAATCCATTGACTGGTTTGGGAACTAAGGAGCGTATTTTCATGAATGGCGAAGAGAACGGACCCGAGGGTCGTGCCTTGGCACATATCATAACCGGTTCAGCAGCGGGTACCACTTACGAATTGCCTTATTTGGGTAAATTTTCATGGGAGAACTCGGTTGCAAATCCAAAAATGCAAAACAAAACCATCGTTGTGGGTACAGATGATGCCACGCCTGGTCAAGTGTATGTTTATGTTGGAACGAAAACCAATGCTGGAACAGACATCGATAAAGCTGGATTAAGCAATGGTAAATTGTATGGTGTTGCGGTGAGTGGTTTAACGACAGAGGTTAATACTTCTTTTCCGGCTGCGGGAACTGCTTTTGCTTTGACAGATGTAGGTAACATTCGTGATTCTTCAGGTGCGGCATTGAATACA
>CANIZU010000015.1 GCA_947472115.1 Flavobacteriales bacterium
GTGAAAGGCGATACCCTTTTAATTGCGTCGAATTTGTTTCAAATGCCGTACACCCCTTATAATGGCAAAAAACGACGGGGATCCTATCGCAGAGGGCGTTCTCGTTCCAGCAAAAGCAAGCGCAGAAGATATTCTTACGAAATTAGAATAGAAGAAGTGTCTTCATCGTTATACAGAGTATAAAAGGTTGATCCGATTCAACTATTTTTGTATTTTCTGTGAGCATTCAAGTCAACAATTTATCCAAGAAATACGGCCATCAATTGGCGTTAGACAGTATTTCATTTTCCATTCCATCTGGAGAGGTGGTTGGATTTCTAGGTCCCAATGGCGCCGGAAAATCTACCACAATGAAAATCCTCACCGGATATATCCCTGCAAGCAGCGGCGATGCTTCGGTTTGCGGATTGGATTTGGCAGAACAA
Source organism: Flavobacteriales bacterium (assembly GCA_947472115.1). Taxonomy (GTDB): domain Bacteria; phylum Bacteroidota; class Bacteroidia; order NS11-12g; family UBA955; genus UBA955. The sequence continues at coordinate 426 of CANIZU010000015.1, forward strand.
AGTTTAGAAGTGAGGAAACTGGTTGGCTACCTTCCCGAGCACAATCCCTTGTATCTGGACATGTACATTTCAGAATACTTGTTATTTGCAGCGGGAATTGCTGGCGTTAAAAACACCAAGAAAGCGCTGGAAATGGCCATCGAGTTAACGCAACTTGGGCCTGAAAGGAACAAGAAAATCGGTCAGTTATCGAAAGGATACCGTCAGCGTGTTGGCCTAGCTCAAGCCCTAATCCACGACCCTAAAGTTTTAATTTTGGATGAACCCACTTCCGGACTCGATCCAAACCAGGTGGTTGAGATTAGAAACGTTATTAAAAATTTGGGCAGCGAAAAAACAGTTCTTTTGAGCACCCACATCATGCAAGAGGTAGAAGCCATGTGCAATCGAGTGATATTAATAAACAAGGGCAAGATCATTGCCGACAATACGTTGGAAGGCTTAAAAGAGACAGCGCCATCGGACAGTTTAGAGACCATTTTTAGAAATTTGACAAGCCATGTGGGAAGTATTTAAAAAGGAAATTCGCAGTTTCTTGGGCTCGTTCATTGCCTATATCGTAATGGGCGTTTTCTTGGCAATCACCGGATTGTTCATGTGGATCATCAAAGGGAATAACGTCCTTGATTTGGGCGTGGCTAGCCTACAAGTGATGTTCAACATTGCTCCCTATATTTTGATCTTTTTGGTTTCTGCCATTACGATGCGAAGCCTCAGCGAAGAACGTCGATTGGGTACGATAGAAATTTTGACCACCCGTCCTGTGAGCGATCTATCTATTTTGATGGGAAAATATTTGGCAGCCGTGGCATTGATTGTCTTCACCCTTTTACCCACCCTATTTTATTACTATACGATTCAACAACTCGCCGATCCCTTGCAAGGTACTGATGCCGGAGCTACATGGGGTTCCTATTTTGGTTTGATATTACTCGCGGCTAGCTATGCAAGCATTGGGTTATTTGCTAGTTCACTGACCGACAATCAAATCGTTTCGTTGATTATTTCCATGGTATTGTGTTTTTTCTGGTTTGGCGTATTGAGTCTTTTGGGAGACATCAAGGCCCTCGACGCTATCGGCAAAAGCTTGGAATGGTTTAGTCTTGATTTTCATTATCAATCTATAAGTCGGGGCGTCCTAGATACCCGCGATGTAATTTACTTCTTTGGATTCATTGCAACCTTCTTAGGGGCAACGAAAATGGCATTTGAAAGCAGAAAATGGTGATGAAAAAGTACGGAGCACGCATTCAATCCATCTTGGAATTTACCACGCTGTTGGTAATTATCATCGTAACAAACATCCTCGGTAATTTCTATTATTTGCGCATCGATTTAACAGAGGAAAAACGTTACACCCTCAGCGAAACAAGCAAAAAACTCAGCAAAGAACTGAAAGAAAAGTGCTACTTCCGCCTATATCTCGACGGCGATATGTCGGCCCGATTCAAAAACCTCCGCAATGAAATCCGCGATGTAGCCTATGAATTCCGCGAACTCAGCGGCGGAAAAATCGAAATCGAAGTCATCGACCCGTTCGAAGGAAAACAGTTATCTGAAGTCAGTGGCATTCTGGATGATTTCAATCAGCGCGGGGTAATACATCAGCGCGATATTGACGGGGAGGGCGGCAATAGCACCACTATCAAAAATATTATTCCGGGTGCCGAAATGATGTACGCTGGGAAAACTGTTGCGATTAACTTCTATGAGCACGATGTGGCTTTGGACCCCGACAATAACATCAAAAGAGCGATTGATAACGTGGAGTATGAAATCGCCAATGGTTTAAGGCAGTGCACATTAGACAAACCCAAGAAGATTGCCGTAGCGGATGGTTCGGGAGAGATGATCGACAATCGCGTTGGAGATTTTGCTGCGGAATTGGGCAAATATTACGATGTTTCAGCGTTAAATATCAACGTGGCCGACCCAAAATCTGCGGAGCCATTTATCGACAAACTAAAATCACTGAGCAACCCAGAAGAAATGGGCAGTGCGCTAATTAATAGCCTACAGCAGCGATTAAACAACAACGACTTATTGCTCATTATTAAGCCGGCAAAAGACTACTCACCCTCTGAGCTCTATTTGATCGATCAATTTTTACTAAAAGGAGGCAAAGTGATTTGGATGATTGATCCGGTGCACGTGGAAATCGACAGTTTCGAAACCAACAGCTCTATCGCCGCCATGGACAATCAGTTGGAAAACATCAATTCATCGTTGTTTAATTATGGCGTAAAAATGGAATCCACGCTGCTGATGGATGCCAATTGCAATCAAATTCCGATTCCCGTGGGAAATCGCCCTGAGATGATAGACTTTTACTATTTCCCAGTATTTATGTCGGTTAGCTCACCCCACATCATCAACAAAAATGTCGGTCCGGTTTGGGGTCAATTCCCTGCAACGCTCACTGCAAAATCAAAAACCGACCTCAACATCACGCCCTTATTGAGCAGTAGTCCTTATACAAAAACGGTTCAAGCCCCAGCAAATGTAGACTTGGAAAACGCTTATATGCAATCCAGGGACGACCGATTCAGGAATACTTTGAGGGGTGGCAGCAAGCTTACGGGCGTATTGATGGAGGGCAAATTTCAATCGCCGTTCATCTATCAGAAACACTATACAGGATCTGCTTTCTTACCAAACGGGGAAAGTAAAATGGTGGTAATTGCCGATGGCGATATCATGAGGAATGGAGTGAGTGGAAGAGGCGGAATTTACCCAACGGGATACGATCGATTTACGAAGACAACCTTTGCGAATAAGAAGTTTTTGTTGAATTGCATCGATTATTTGATAGACGACAATGGCTTGATTGAAATCAGAGCCAAAGAAAAGACTTTGAGATTGTTAGATAGCGAAAAAACTCGACTTGAGCACACCTATTGGCAGTGGTTCAACATCATAGCGCCTTTATTAAGTATGATGATTTTTGGCATCGCCAACAATATCTATCGCAAACGAAAATACCAAATCAGATAACAAAATGTACGATTTCATAGAAGGTCCAATAGAATCCCTCAACCCCACGCACGTGATTATTTCCAATCAAGGCTTGGGCTATATTGCAGCGATTAGTCTAACCACCTATGAGAAAATCAAAGGTCATAAAACCGCGCGTTTATTTGTCGATTTACTGTTTAAAGTAGAAAATCAAAGTCCGGTATCGATGCATTTGTTTGGCTTTTCGGATCCCGATGAAAGGCACATGTTTCGCATGCTCACTTCCGTTTCGGGTGTCGGAAATAACACGGCAATGTTGATGTTGAGTAGCCTAGAACCAGACGATTTGGCCGCGGCCATTGTCAATGGGAATGTAGGTTTATTGAAAAGCATCAAAGGCATCGGAGAAAAAGGTGCGCAGCGTATTGTTTTAGAGCTTCGCGATAAAATGATGGGGAAAAAATCCATGGGATTAGGCATGCTTTCTGGGGTGAGCGATAACTTTAGTGAAGCGCTATCGGCCCTTACCACACTAGGCTACCAAAAAGCCAATGCAGAAAAAGCGCTCATGAAAGTGAGTAAAGATTTGGGAGGCACTGCAACCATTGAAGAATTGATAAAAAATTCATTGAAAATATTGTAACTTGCAAGTTCGCAAATTAAGCAAACGCCTATTCGCCATACCGCTACGCAACGTTTAGAAGTTTAACAGAATGAGATTTGATGGTCAATCCATAACCGCACGTAATCTGCGTGCAACATTCGGTGCGATGCTGTTGATTTTGTTGGCGGTCATTCAAAACCCCCTTTACAGCCAAACAGACACCAACAGTCTGCGTTATCGATTGCAGAAAAATGGCAATGCGGGATCCCATGTGGACCTCGACAATCCCGTTAAAACTGAATGGCGCTACAATGCCAGAGCCAATCGCTATGAAGGTTTCCGGAATCTAGGATCACTCAGCTACCCTACTGGCGAAAGCTTGTCAGTTCCCGAGTATTTCCAAAAACAATCAAAAATCGAAAATGAGAAGTACTTCCGCGGGAAGACGCAAAGTGCTTATTCCTTGGGCGGAAACAATAAAAGTGTAACAGATTTAATCAAAGCCGAATTAAACAACCCTACTGTTTCCAAGATTTTTGGCGAAGGGGGTGTTGATTTTCAGTTAAATGGTTCTGCCATGGTAAAATTGGGTGGGAGTATGAACGTGAACAGGAATCCCAATTTCTCTAAACGTCAGCAAAAATATTTCGTTCCCGTATTTGACCAGCAGATGCAAATCAGCGCCAACGGAAGTGTGGGTCAGTACGTGAAACTAGGAATCAATTACGATACGGAAGCGGCGTTCGAATTCGACAACCAAACGAATTTGGGATGGAAGGGCAAGCCCGATGGAATTCTAAAGGACATTCAAGTGGGAAATGTCAATTTGAACTTACCCACCCAATTAATCAAACCAGCCAACAACCTTTTCGGATTCTCCAACACGATGCAGTTTGGAAAAACAACTATCAAAACAGTCTTTAGTCAAAATAAGGGTCAAAGCACTGAGACGGTACTCAAAGGGGGTGCGCAGATGAATGAATTCAAAATCACTGCCGACAACTACGACCAGAACAAACACTATTTCCTTTCTCAATTTTTTAGAGAGAACTACAATAAATCTTTAGAGAACTTACCGATCATTGCCAGCGGTGTGATCGTAAACCGCGTTGAAGTATGGGTTACAAACAAAAACGCGAACGTTGAAACCCCGCGTGATATCCTGGCATTTCAAGATTTGGGTGAAGCTAATCCTTTTAGGCCTGCATTGGGAAGTTCATCGGACCCGGCATCAGACAACGCCGCCAATAGTTTATATGCGACAATTACGGCAGATCCCAATACGCGTTTCACGGGACAAGCAATCGATAAAATTTATGCAAGCCTGCCCTATTTTGAGCAAACGATTGATTTCGATATGCTCAACTATGCACGTCAGCTTTCAGATAAAGAATTCTCACTCAACTCTCAATTGGGTTATATCTCTTTAAATCAGCCTTTAAACAACGACGAAATTCTTGCAGTTGCTTTTGAATACACTTATGAAGGAAAAACATATCAGGTGGGAGAATTCTCACGTGACATACCTCCAGGGAACCAAAAATTAATGTTCCTCAAAATGCTTAAAGGCAATACCATCAGAACAAAATTACCCATGTGGCGTTTGATGATGAAGAATATTTATGCGTTGAATACATACAGTTTGAGCTTGGAAGATTTCAAACTCAACGTCATTTATGCCGACGATACTACGGGCGGTGATTACAATTACTTACCCATCGGCAAAGCCAACTGTCCAGCATTGGCTAATGGAATTCCTTTGATTCGAGTTTTGGGCCTGGATAAACTAAACCGCCAACAAGAAGCAAAACCCGATGGAATATTTGATGCCATTGAAGGGCTCACGGTTAACACCCAATACGCCAGAATCATCTTCCCGGTCACTGAACCCTTTGGCGATTACTTGCGGGAACAATTCAATGGCAGGAACGATCTCGGAAATTATTACTGTTACGATGCGCTATATGACAGCACAAAATGGCTTGCTCAACAAGATGTAAAGCATAATAAACTATTGTTACAGGGTAGTTACAAATCTAGCAACGGCGCAGAATTATTCCTAGGAACCACCAACCTTCAACGTGGATCAGTTCGCGTTACTGCCAACGGCAGGCCGCTTACTGAAGGTATGGACTACGAAGTGGATTATGCATTGGGTAGGGTGAGAATCACCAACCAAGGATTGTTGCAAGGTGGCGCGGAAATTAGGGCTAGCGCAAATGGACAGAGTTTCTTTAACATCCAACAGAAAACGTTGGTTGGCGGAAGAGTAGAACACAAATTCAATAAAAAGTTATTGGTGGGCGGAACCCTTCTTCATATGTACGAAAGACCGCTAACTTCCAAAACAAATTTCAACGAGGAACCCTTATTAAACACAATCATCGGTGCTGATATGGCTTTCAGCTCTAAGTCGAGGTTTATCACCAAAATGATCGACCAATTGCCATTTTTGGCAACCAAAGAAATATCAAATATCACTGCCTACGCAGAAATAGCCAAGATTTACCCTCACAATCACAAATCTCAAGGTGGCCAAAGAGGTGTTTCCAATTTAGAAGATTTTGAATCCGCAGAATTAACAAACGACGTCAAAACGGTGAGCAACTGGTACATCGCCGCAGTGCCTCAAAAACAAGAAGACCGATTTCCCGATACCAAAAAAACGGACCGCCTCAATTGGATGAACCACCACGGAGCATTGAGTTTTTATACCATTGACAACCTTTTCTACCGAGATGCGGATATGCCAGACAACATCAAGAAACGGGTTGATGCAATTCTGAGCGACCCCTTTCAGCGACAAGTAGACCAGCGTGAATTGTTCCCACAAAGAAATTTCCCTCAAGGAACCCCTACCATTTTACCCACCTTGGATTTGTTCTTCCGTCCTAAAATGCGTGGATTGTACAATTTCAACAGCAATCCAACAGAAGTTGATGCAAATGGAGATTTGATCAATCCAGAATTGAGTTGGGCGGGTATTACAAGAAAGATCGACCAAAACGATTTTGAAGCCGCCAACATAGATTACATAGAGATATGGATGTTAGATCCAATGTCAAATAACCCCAACTTGAAAGGAGAATTCTTATTGCAATTGGGTAACGTAAGCGAAGACATTTTACCCGACAGAAGAAAATCCTTCGAAAACGGCCTACCCTCTTCTCCTACTGCGAGCAATGCTATTGATACAACCAATTACGCATTTGTACCCGAAGGACCACAAATCAACTTCGCATTTGACAATAACCCAGCGTCATTGAAGGCGCAAGATGTTGGATTGGATGGAATGGATGATGCAAATGAAAAACTGCATTTTGATTCAGTGTTTTTAAAACGAATCGCCGCAAATTTCGGAACGTCATCTAAATACTATCAAAACGCATATCAGGATCCCAGTAACGACAATTATCGTCACTATTTGGATGGATTTTTCGATGGCGTTGACGCTGACGTTTTAGGTCGTTACACACGAATTCAAGGCCCGCAAGGCAATTCAAATAATGAAAAGTATACGGGCAAATATGCAGAAATGCCCAAGTCATCTACGCCTGTGCCAAGTGATGAGGATGTAAATCGCGATTTCACCCTAAACCAAAGCGAGGATTATTTCCAGTATCGCATCAAAATTAATGCAGCTGACATGCAAATGGGCCGAAACTACATCGCCGATGTCGTTAAAAACAATGTCAAATTGCGAAACGGCAAATCTCGCGATATCACTTGGTACCAATTAAAAATTCCAATTCGCGAATTCGAAAAAGCTGTCGGCAACATCAGCGACTTCAAAAGCATACGTTTCATGCGCATGGTAATGACAGGCTTCAATGATTCAGCCATTTTGAGACTGGGTTACATTAACATCGTAAAGGCAGATTGGCGCAGATATACCAACTCATTAAAAACTCCAGGGGTAATTGTACCGCAGGATCCAAACGATGGAACCAAATTCGTAGTAAGTACAGTAAATATTGAGGAAAACAGCAAACGCTTACCGATTGCCTATGTATCACCTCCAGGTATCGTTCGAGTGCAAAACATGGCCAGTCTAGGTACAGTGTTAGAAAACGAACAAGCTTTGTCCTTAAAAGTCTGCGATTTAAAAGCCGGAGACTCCCGCGCTGCATTCAAAACCACCACATTTGATGCAAGAAATTACAAGCACATGCAGATGTTTGTGCATGCCGAAGAAAGTCTAAACAACCCCGTTGCCGACGGCGAAGTTTCTGCATTCATCCGTTTCGGAACCGACCTTACATCAAACTATTACGAATACGAAATCCCCCTAAAATTGACGCGTGGATTCGTAAATATGAACTCGGCAAATGCAGATAAATCAGTTTGGCCCGATGACAATTTCATAGACATTCCATTTGATTCGCTCTATAATCTAAAAATTGTTCGCCAAAACCGTGCTTGGCCGATGACCGCTCCTTTTATTCAATTCATGGGCAAAGGAAAAATAACGGTGATGGGACTTCCAGATATCAGCAATATGCGCGTGATGATGGTAGGACTTAAAAACAACTCAACGAGTCCTAAGTGCTTTGAAGCCTGGTTTAACGAATTGCGTGTGAAGGAAATTGCCAACAAAGGTGGATGGGCATCTTTGGCGAACGTTCAAATGCAACTCGCCGATTTTGGTCAACTGAACCTCAGCGGAACAGTTAGAACAATTGGTTTTGGAGATGTCGATAAAAAGCTAAATGACAGAAGTTTGAGTACCAATTTAAACTACGACATTGCATCGAACCTAGAATTAGGAAAGTTCTTCCCAAAGAAATCGGGGATCAGTATACCCATGTATATTGGCTATTCCGAAAGTTTTGTTAGGCCCAAATATTTCCCTCTAAATCCCGATTTAGAGATGCAAAGTTACCTTTCACGACTGGCCGATGCTACCACGAGAGCAGCGGTAAAAAAGGCAGCCGAGGAATACAATTCTCTTTATAGTTTAAACTTCAACAACGTGCGAGTGGCAAGTGCGATGGGCAAAGCCCCTAAACCTTGGTCACCATCCAACTTTGTATTTGGCTATAGTTATCAAAACAATTCAAGACGCAACCAACAGATTGAAGAGTATTTCATAAAAACAACTCAAGCAACCATTGGGTATTCATTCTCAAAAGGGACCAAATACATCAAACCATTTGCAAGGATTAAATCAAAGAAATTAAACCTCATCAAAGACTTCAATTTTAACTTTATCCCGTCCAGCTTTAGTACTCAGATCCAAGCAAACCGATTGTATAGTGAAACACAATCAAGAAACAACAATAAGTTCATTCAGGTAAATCCTAGATTATTTGATAAGAACTTTACCATATTAAGAAACTTCAATACCAATCTTCCACTTACGGAAAATTTGAAAGTCAATTACACAGCCAATGTATCATCGAGGATTCAAGAACCCTACGGCCGATTGGACAATGAAATGAAATTGGATTCGGTTAAGAAAGAATTTTTATCACTCGGAAGAACTACCAAATTCTATCAGAACGTCAATGCCAACTACACCCTACCCTTCAGTAAAATGAAGTGGACGCGTTGGATTAGTAGTACAGTAACTTATACGGGTAGTTATGAATGGAATCAAGCACCTCCGGCCTTTGCGAGTTTGGGTAATAGAATTCAAAACGGCCAGGACATCAATTTCGCCGGTCAGATGAATTTCACCCAATTGTATCAACAAATCCCTTGGTTGAGAGATTTGGAGAAACCAAAACAACTTAAAACGGCGGTTAAAAAAGAAGGAGATGAAGCACCCGTCTTTGATAATGCACTGCAGAAAGGCGCCGCTACCACCAAAAAAGCCAATCCCGCCAAAGTTTTCGTGGGCAATTTAATCAGCATGCTAAAAAATGCGAGCTTCAGTTATCAGTTGAAAGAAAATACTGAGATGCCTGGATTTGCATATAAGCCTGATTATTTCGGGAACAACTTCAACCACATGCAGCCTGGATTGAAGTTCGTGATGGGATTACAGGACCCGAACCTACGATACAAACTTGCCGATTTGGGTGCACTAAAAACAGATCCGCGTCAGTCCAACTTCTATCGTAACAATAAAAACCAAAATTTATCGGGTAACATCACCGTTGAACCCATCAAAAATTTCAGGATTCGATTGGATTTCTCGCGCAGTATGACAGTGGGAACACAAGCCGTTTTCAAATACGATGGCTTTTCTTGGATGGACCAAGGTTTAACGCAAACTGGCAATTTTAATGTAACCGGCTGGTTCTTCAATACGCATTTCGTAAAAGATGACACCACGTCGAGCAATCATAAGAATCCCGTATTTGACCAATTCTTGAATAATCGTTATGCAACGGCGGAGAAACTATCTACACAACGATTAGGGTTTAACGGAATCGATCCGGTAACTAAATTCCCTATCGGATATAGCAAAAACTCTCAAGACGTTTTGGTGGGAGCATTCTACGCTTCCTATGCAGGAAAAAACCCTGGCTACTCAGATGTCAGTGGTTTCCCTTCCATTCCTCTACCCAACTGGAATGTCAATTATAATGGATTAACCAAAATAAAATTTCTAGGAAACCTCTTTAGCAACATTAACATCAAACACGCATATACCGGAAGATATAGCATCGGGAATTATACGCAGAATTTGAAATATCGTGCAGATGAAGCGGCGATGCTCGGGAAAGATCTGACGCCCAAATATCAAATTGCCGACGCCACCATTACCGAAGGTTTTTACCCGTTGATTGGCGTAAATTTAACCACCAAAAACAATTGGACCGTTGGCGCAGAATACAAACGTTCTAGAACGCTTAAGTTATTTGCCGCTAGTTTTAACCTCACAGAAATGCGGAGCAACGAATTCCAATTGAACGCCGGATACAGAACTACGGGTCTCACATTGCCGTTTAAGAAAAATGGCCGATGGCTTTACATCCCCAATGATTTCCGATTTGATCTAACCGTTTCCGTGACAGACAACGTGACGGTGATTCGCAAAGTGGATTTAAATATTAATCAGTACACCGCGGGAATGAAGAATATCAGAATCAGTCCTAGCTTAACCTACCAAGTGAACCAAAAGATCAATTTGGCATTAAAATACAATCGTGTAGTTATGAATCCTAAGGTTAACAACCAGTTCTATACAGCCCTTACCGACTTTGGATTGGAAGTTAGATATACATTTAATTAATACCAAACGATTCACCCATGAGGACGATACTGAGTTTCACCCTACTGTTTTTTGGGATCATTGGCAATTTGCAAAGTCAATTGATACAGACAGGAAAATGGCGGACACACCACAGTTACAAAGACGTCAAAATTTGCGAGGCCACTCAGCGCTATGTCTATGCAGCTTCAGATCAAGGATTCTTCCGGGTGATGATGAACTATGGCGACATGGAGAAACTGGGTAAAGATGAGGGATTTAGTGGCATTGAAGTCACAGCGCTCAACTACAGTAAAGAACTAGACGCTCTGGTGATTGGTTACAACGACGGCAATATTGATTTACTGATCAATGACAGACAAGTGATCAATGTCCCAGGATTTTATTCCAAGTTATTGCAAGGCGACAAACGTATTTTACATATTTGCATCGAAGGGAATCAAGCGCTCATTTCTACATATTTTGGGCTGCTCACTATTGATTTAATTTCCCATGAAATTAATGATAGTTACAGTAACATTGGTCCAAATGGCGATGCAATTCCAGTTCTATCCTCAGCAATAGTAGGTGACTCTGTTTTTGTAGGAAGCAACAAAGGAGTGAGATCTGCCAAGTGGTCCAAATCAGTAAATCTAAACGATTATTTACAATGGCACTGGTCCTACCAAGGCAATGCAACGCAAAATCTCTGTTTATTTGATGCCAAATTGCTTTTTGAAATGGATAGCGTCATATTCGTTTTAGATCAAGGCAAGACCACCACTTACCTTCCAGAAAAGCGATTTGTTGCCAGAATATGGAACAACGAAAAAGGCACACACATCGCAAGACAAGGTGATATTATTACAATTTTTAAAGGTGTTAGTACCACCGAAACCGTAAATCTCATTGCCGGTGCCACTCAATTCAAAGACGGCATTTTTTGGTTCTGTACAGGTATAGGACCGGGCATCATAAAAAAAGACCCGAACGGGGAAATCTCTTACATGCCCGATGGACCAGACTACCCTTCCATTTTCAGAATGACCCAAAACGCGCCACAAATTTTGGGGACCGGCGGTGGCGTAAGCAGCACTTTTGGCAACACATTTAACAACGCCGGCTTCTATATCTACACCAATACCGGATGGGTCAATAACTTGTGGTCTACTTTCAATACAAATATGTACGATTTTACTTTCGTGCAATATTACAAAGCCAAAGACTGGTATATGGCGGCCACACACTCCAATGGGATTTTGGTGATTCAAAATAATAAAATCATTAATCGTTTCGACGATGCCAACAGTCCCTTAAAACGTCAAGCTCCCATGAATTTGATAAAAATCTCAGGCATGGCTGAAGACTCTAAAGGCAACTTGTGGATTGGGTCATTTGGTTCTGATGCACCCCTGATTTGCTTGACAAAATCCGGGTTATGGAAAACCTTTGATATCGGCACCTCTGAAGTGAGGGATATCACCATCGACAATCTAGGTAGGAAATGGATGATCCTCCAAACTGGAGGCGTTTTGGTTTTCGACGAAGGCAAAAATATCGATGCGCCATTTGACGATAAACTGGTAACCATTACCACAAAAAATGGATTGCTGACCAACGAAGTACTTTCCATCAAAGCTGATGAACTTGGGTATGTCTGGATCGGAACAAGCCAAGGATTAAATGTTTATGCCGGAGGAAGCACACTGTTCACTAACCCCAAATTGGATCGTTATATTATTGATCAAGACGGATCCGTAGGCTATCTCATGGGAGAGGAAACCATCAACGATATTTGTATAGACGGTGGCAATCGGAAATGGATGGCAACAAACAATGGCCTTTTCCTAGTAGATGAATATGGTCAGCGCGTACTGAAACATTTCAACAAAGACAACAGTCCGTTGCTCTCGGACCGCGTTATCTGCGTTGGACAAGTCAATACAACGGGCGAGATTTTTGCAGGAACCGACAAAGGGATCATTAGTTACAGAAGCGATGCGAGTGAAGCCGCAGAAAGTTTCGAAAAAATCAAAATCTACCCCAACCCAGTGACAGCCAAATACGATGGGATTATCACCATTGAAGGTCTCACTAGCAATGCCGAAGTCAAAATCGCGGATGCAACGGGCAAGCTCATTTATCAAACCAAAGCGAACGGTGGAAAGGCTACATGGAATGGTTTACGATTGGATGGCAGCAAACCCAACTCTGGTGTTTTGTTTGTTTTTGCGATAAATTCCGACGGGTCTGAAACTGCGATGGGGAAATTCATCTATATTCACTGACGATGAAAAAAATGTTACTGCGAACATTAAAAATTGCGGGCCTTACTGTCTTAGCCCTAATCGCGACGATGCTTTTCGTCACCTTCGTAAAATCACCCAAGTCATTACTTTCAAAACCGGTAACTTTGGTTGAAGGCGAAGATTACATCAAAATAAATAATATTGCACTTGAACACCTCGCCCAAGCCACAACCATTCCAGTAATCGGGTACGACGATGCGAACAATGATAGTATCAATCACCAAACAATTCTAGATTTTCACCAATGGGTAAAAACGACCTACCCATTGATTGCAAAAAACGCCAAATGGGAGATCATCAACCAACATAGTTTATTGATTACGTTAAAAGGCCAAAGCAACAAGGCCGCCGCAATGTTCTTAGGCCATTTTGATGTAGTTCCCACACCGGACAGCAGCGACTGGAAATACAACCCATACAAAGGGACTATTGCGAAAGACACACTATGGGGACGAGGCGCGCTAGATGATAAAAATGTAATAGTCGCACTGCTCGAAGCCGCAGAATACAGTTTAGCGAAAGGCCTACCCATAAAACGAACTTTGATTTTCGCTTTTGGCCACGACGAAGAAACAGGAGGCAAAAACGGAGCAGCTGCCATCGCCAAGCATTTAATCACAAATAAGATCCACGTTGCTTTTATTGCCGATGAAGGATTCGGCGTCATGAAAGGCATCGTCCCTGGCTTAAAAAACAACTGCGCTATCATTGGATTGAGCGAAAAAGGGAATGTAAGTATCAAATTGTCTATCAATGAGTTGGGTGGCCATTCGGCATGGCCAAATCCTGAAAATGCGACATCTATTTTGAGCCGTGGTTTAAGTCGTTTAGAAAATTATCAATTCCCAGCCCACTTAGATGGACCCGTGCGCGGCCTATTCAGCGAAGCAGCACCTTATATGGATTTGGGTTATAGAACATTATTTAGTAATTTGTGGATAACCACTCCGCTTGTCAAATCGGTATTGCTTGGGGGTGAAAAAACGGCAGCTACAATCCGAACTACGCATGTTACTACGATTATCAAATCAGGAACAAAGGAGAATGTCGTACCACCTATTGCCGAGGCCATTGTAAATCTTAGACTTTTCCCAGGCGATAATATCGCTTTTGTTGAGTCAGAGATTAATCGTGTTCTAAACGACCCCAGAATAAAGGCATCTGTTTATCTTGAAGGTCAGGAAGCCACCCCAATCTCACCCGATCACGGGGATGGGTATGACCAAATAAAAGATTGTATTCACGCGCAATTCCCAGAAACAGTTGTCGTTCCGGGTCTAGTCATTACCGGCACCGATTGTAAAAACTACACGGCCGTAACAAATAGAATGTATCGATTTGTCCCCTTTGAATTTAGCAACAGCAATTTATCAGGGATTCATGGCAAAAACGAATATATAACGAGGGGCCAATTCAACAAAGCCGTTTTATTTTACATCGATTTATTTCAGCGGTTATAATCACAATAGATTGGGCCAATTGAATCAACCGTAAATTTTCGGTCTGGCAATTACGTCCACGGCAACCAATCAATCTGGCAATTCAATAGAAAGGCCGTCATAGGCCAGATCAATCCCTTCAGGCAATTCAGCACAAACATCTTCATGCAATCCTATTTGATGGCTCATATGGGTAAAATAGGTTTGCTTGGCACCCAATTTTAAAGCCAAAGCAGTGGCTTCCGCCAGAGTAAAATGACTGATATGTGATTCTCTGCGAAGGGCGTTCAAAACCAACACATCCATGCCCTTTAACTTCTCTTTTTCCGATTCAGAAATGAAATTGGCATCGGTAACATAGGCAAATTTATTAAAAACAAACCCGATCACCGGCAATTTGAAATGCATCACATTTACCGTTTCCACGCGGTGATTGGCGGGAGTCTTAAATGGCCCATCAATCAAATTCCAATCGATCTGCGGGATCCCAGGATAAGGAACGGGCTGAAATATATAATCGAATTGATTTTGAAATGATTTAAAAACCCTTTCATGCAGATAGACAGGGATCTCACCGGCCTGTTTGAAATTATACGGCCGAATATCGTCCAATCCTGCGGTATGATCTCTATGCTCGTGCGTAAATAGCAACGCATCGATTCTTTCAACACCAGCACGCATCATCTGATAGCGAAAATCCGGACCACTATCCACTACGATACTTTCACCATCCCACTCTACATGAATGGAGGCTCTGAGGCGTTTATCCTTAAAATCTTGACTGCTGCACACTTCACAACGACACCCAATTGGGGGAACACCTTGAGAGGTTCCGCTGCCTAGAAATGTGACTTTCATTGGATTTATTTCAAACCTTCCAAGTGGCCTTTCAATTGCATGATGATTCCCACCTGCATATTGTCGACCTCCTTATCATTCGATGCCCAAACACTCACCCAATCGGTAGCGTGAATCACTTCAAATTGTGTTTTGATATTTGCATCGGCAACTGGGTATTGATAAATCACATTCCCCAAATCGCTTAGCAAACCATGTAAAAACTCAAATCTTGCATTTACGCGAGTATTTGTTCCGCTGTTTAAGAAAAGAAAATTCGTATCAAGTTTTCCGTAGTAACTCTCAATCATATTGTGGTTGGCTTCAGGCAGAACGGAAACGAAGGCTTCACCCTTGGCATTTTCTTGAATTTGCTGACAGAAACGGATTGCCACGGCCTCGTAAGGCAGATCGCAGACAACTACAAATTTGTTGGCGATGGTGGGCTTAAACGCATCGTACATCACTTTGGCTTTTTCGATGATGGCAGAAGAATTCCGGAACATGTGTTCAACATCTTGTATCAACGCAGTACTATCACCACCCAACAATTCCCCCATAATCATCACCAGAGTACCTAAGCCAAATCCCAAGGTCATTCGGGGCTGATATCCCAATGCCACAGAATAATAGGCCAAACTATGCTCCGCTGCTAAGTCTTTTAACTTACCAGAGGCGGCAACACAAATCATATCGCATCCATTTGCTTTGGCATGGGCAAACATGGACAATGTCTCTTCTGTGTTTCCGCTATAACTGCAGAGAATTACTAGCGTCTTTTCATCGGCATAGGCTGGCAATCCATACTCACTAAAAACTTCAACTGGAACAGGCGATTGTTGCAAAAAGGCCAACCGCGCAATACGTCCACCAATGCCGCTACCACCCAATCCACCAATAACAACATTGTGATAATTGGAAATGCTCTTGCCATGGGAATGATAATTCGCTAAAACATAAGCCAATTGTTCATGAAATTGTTCTAAGGATTGTTCGTGTGTGATTGCAGACATAATTGCAAAAATACGCAATCAAACCGATGAATGGCAAGCCCATTTACAAAAAACAAAGGGGCCTCTCAATAAAGAAAGACCCCTTAATATTAAATTCACATTCAGATTAGAACCACTCGTATTTGTATCGGTAATCTTGAACGTGTGCTTTTTTTGTAAGTACCTCTTGCAAAGTATTCATCACGTAGTTAGGACGATTGTACATTTCAAATGCGTCAGGCGCATCGCCAGCTGACTTCGGAACTTTAATATCATCCCTCTTGTCAACCCAAATGATTGTTGTATTTGCTTTTCCGATGACTGGAGTAGAAAATTTCTTTAACTCAACACCAAACATCGCTCCCAAAGTTTTCATTTCCGCGGCAATTTGAGGAATGAAATTCTGGCTCATCTTCAAACCTTCAATTGGAATTAAAGTAGCTCCAGCCAAACGTGCCAATTCCGCAGGTGTTTTTGCTTTGTCAACAAAACTCATCAACTTCTCAGCATTCTTTTTGCCTTTCAACTCTTCACGCACCATCGGTTCGATCTCAGATCTTACATCATCCAACTTTGCATAGCCAATGTGCTTTGCATTCTCCAACATAATTACGACATGGCGGTTAGCGAAACTGAATACATCCGAAACTTCACCTTTTTCACGTTTGTCATCGAACAACCAATACATAATTGTTTTCACATCAGCAGACGCATCAATGCCTGGGATTACCAAATTATCTGTCTTAACATCTTTCATCACACGTGGTACCAAGGCCATTTTCTCGATGGCTTTGTCGAATGAACCTTCATCAGCGGTCACCTTGTTACGGAAAGCACGACTCTTTTCATCAATCAAACTCACTGTACCTGGACTTGCGCCCAATTCGATGATAGATTGCGTGTATTTGATCTTTTTACTTTGAGGCTCCTCCATCATTTTGATGATGTGGAATCCGAATTGAGTTTTTACGATTCCAACTTGACCTTTGGTGGCAGTCTTACAGAATGCAGCAAATTCAGGCACGTAGTTTGATGCGGCAGCCCATCCCAAATCACCACCTTTTTCAGCAGAACCTTGGTCGGTTGACAACTTAGGAGCCAAAACAGCAATGTCAGCACCACCCATGATCTGAGCATATACCTCTTTTGCTTTTGCCTCAGCCATTATTGAATCCGTCATCACCGTTCCATCAGGCAAAGAACCCGAAGAAGGAATCAAAATATGCGATGCACGCACGGTAGGAACAGTATCCTTTGCTTCAGCCACTTTCTGCCAAATATAGAAATTACCTTCACTATACATAGGTCCCACAACAGCATTGATTGGCGCTGGCCAAACCATACTCTTCAATGGCTCCGGAGCATCCTCTGGCAACTCTGTCATATTGTAGAATCCCAATGCACCAAATGTATCAGGTTCAGTTTGCTTGCGCATACCTTCAGCGGTACGCATGGCTTGAGAATAAGCTTCCATTGTATCACCAGGCGTTGGAACAACATCCCAAACTACATATTTGATATTACGCGCTTCTTGGTTGAATTTATACTTTTCTTTATGACGATTTAAATAGTCTTGCAAATCTTCGTCTGTTGCTTTGATATCTTTATCGGCAACCGTATTATTCACCAAATTAACCAAACTACCCGTTACACCTTGGTTGGCTACAACATACTCAAATTCCTTCTCAGCCCTTGTCTTCACGTTTGCATAAGAAATATAAGTAGCATAACGCTCAATTTTTTCGTAGTTGGTAACACTTTCCACCAACGACAACAAGTTTGCTTTCAATTCTGAATTTGCTTTTCCTTGCTTAAAAATCATTTCAACTTTCTTGGCATCAAAACTTCCATCTGTTTGGAAATCTGGAATCTGCCTCATCGTTTCGCTAGGATATTTACCTACCAACATTTCGTTGATATCAGCGTCCGACAAAGTGATGCCTGACTTTTCGATTTCGTTCATCAAAACATTGTTCTTGATCAAATCATCCCAAGCACTCTTGTAAATTTCTTTAACGGTCTTCAAACGAAACTTCTCATCCGTTTGCATCTTCTTTGCCATCTTTGGATCACTCGACAGCTTCTGACGATAGATTTTATCCACCAATGGTTCCAAATCTTCCTTCTCTTTGAATTTCTTACCGCTAATTTCGGCAATCACTCCTTCTTCTCCGGAATTGTTATTAGAGCCATAACGACTGTTTAAAAGATCACCGATCACGAATAAAACCAGGGCGGCCACAACCACGATCACAACCATTCCTGAATTTCTTAACTTCTGTATTACTGCCATAGCTATTTTAAAGGAAGGCAAAAATATGATATCAAGTGTATTTAGGCAAAGGACTGTGCATATTTCCTTGCACTTTCTGCAATTAATTGAAATAAAAGGGCTGTTTTACCA
>CANIZU010000016.1 GCA_947472115.1 Flavobacteriales bacterium
AACAAGGAAGCATCGCGATCATTACCATGTTCGGTAAATACCGTAGAATTCTATATCCAGGACTGAATTTAAAGATTCCTTTTCTTGAGGTCATCTATCGTAAAATATCCATCCAAAACAGAAGCATCGAGTTGGATTTCCAGGCGATTACGCAGGACCAAGCAAACGTTTACTTTAAGGCGATGTTGCTTTATTCTGTATTCGACAATCGCGAAGAAACGCTGAAAAATGTGGCCTTTAAGTTTGTTAACGACCGTGATTTTATGACAGCGTTGATCAGAACGATCGAAGGCTCGATTCGCGGATTTGTCGCCACCAAAAGACAAGCTGAAATCTTGGCACTTCGCAAAGAAATCGTAGAATCGGTAAAGGAAGGGATTGATGCCGTTTTAGAGTCATGGGGTTACCATTTGATCGATTTGCAATTGAACGATATCACTTTTGACGAGGTAATTACCAAGAGTATGGCGCAAGTGGTAGCATCGTCTAATTTGAAAGCGGCAGCCGAAAACGAAGGCCAGGCCTTGTTGATTACCAAAACCAAAGCTGCGGAAGCGGAAGGAAACGCCATCAAAATTTCTGCCGAAGCCGAGAAAATCGCTGCGCAGTTGAGGGGTGAAGGTATTGCATTGTTCCGCAAAGAGGTTGCAAAGGGGATGAGCGACGCGGCCATCGAAATGAAAGAGGCCGATCTGGACTCATCGTTCTTGCTGTTTAGCATGTGGACGGAAGCGATCAAAAACTTCGCATCAGACGGCAAAGGCAACGTAATTTTCCTTGATGGATCCACCGACGGGATGAACAAAACACTGAAGGAGATGATGGCGATGAATCAGATTGATGCAAGCGCCGGAAAATCCACCAAGAAAAACTTAGGTTAATCTGACTACTCGGGAATCACGCATTCCCCCATGATTTTGTGATCTTCAATCATGGGATCCACCGTAATTACCGGGGGTTTGGTGATTTTAACCTTCCCTTTTATGTAGATTTTTTCAGACGGAGGCACTGTTTTCGGGGCAGCGGGATTTACCTTTAATGGTAGAATTGGATTGGGACGGCATGGTGTGGAATCCTTTTTTACGGGGTATGACATAATTGTATCACCCATGATAATTCGGGGCTTCCCCATTCTTATTTCTGGGACCGTTGCCGATGATGGTGCCGATACTTTTCCGATGACCGCTTCACCCATTTTGACCACAGGCTTACCCATTTTGGGAGAAACTGAATCTTGTTGCTCCGTAATCTCTGCCTTGCCGGTAACGGTATTGCTGCAGGATGAAAGTCCAACACCCAACACAACGATCAATAAATACGCAAAATGTAGCAATTGAGGCGGCGGGGATAACCTTTCGGGAATCATGTTAACCAAGGCGCGATCCACTTGATCGGCGTTGAAACGACCGCATACTTTTTGGGTTTTGGGTTGGGAGAAGTAATTTAAGATTTGCGCGTCCGACATCATAGAGAAGTCGACCACAGATTTTTCACAGGCATTGCAGAATTTGCCTTGGGCTTCCGATGTCATTTTTGACCAGTCTTCGTGGCAGGGTTTTTCGATCTTGATTTTCATGGTTTTGGCTTTGAGTTGGGGCTTTAATACGCCATAGGAGAAAAAGGTAAATGACAAAGAACATCGGAGAGAAACGAATCGCAAAGAAAGGTCCACCGCAGTGCCGAGCATGGTCATTCTTTTCTGATGCGCGACTGACATAAAAATGACAATAATTCCAAAACCACGAAAACCTTAAAACCGATGCATTGTTAACTTTGTACCATGTCTTGCGCAGCATCACAAAATCAATATTTACATCAACTACAAACAAGCATTGAACCCCTTAGAACGAAGCTTGCACATCACCCACTTTACAACAAAATCAATTCGCGTGAAAAGCTTCAGACATTCATGCAGCACCACGTGTATGCGGTATGGGATTTCATGTCGCTGCTGAAATATTTACAAAACAACCTCACTTGCACCCAGGCCCCTTGGACACCCAAAAGCACGGCGGAATTGCGCTTTTTCATCAATGAAATCGTGTTGGGCGAAGAGAGTGATGAAGATCCAAATGGCGGACATATTAGTCATTTCGAGTTATACAAACGTGCGATGTCAGAGGCGGGCGCATCGTTCGAAGGCATCAACCAATTGGTAAATCGCATTGCAGAAGGCACTGAATTACGAATGGCGATTGAGCAAAGCAATGTTCCCAGTTCGGCGAAGGACTTCATCGGCACTACATTTAGCATCATCGACAGGAACAAATTACACGAAGTGGCTGCGGCGTTCGCATTTGGTCGGGAAGATTTGATCCCAGATATGTTCTTGGCGATGGTAAAAGAGCTCAATGCCAACGGTCAGAATTTCAATACGCTGATTTATTATTTGGAAAGGCACATTGAATTGGATGGCGACCATCATGCGGGGCTTTCGGCGTTGATGCTTTCCCATGTTTGCGGCGATGATACTCAGAAATGGTCAGAGGCCACAACAACAGCCCAGGAAGCGTTATCTGCAAGGATAGCCCTGTGGGATGGAATTGCCTCGATGATTTAACCAAACTTTCCAAAAGCGCTTCGATACCCTTATTTTTGAGGCATGCGATGCGGGCGTAATGCAACTTTTTCGATTCAGTTCAGAAGTCTTATCTGGCTTGTTTCGTTTTTGTTATTTAAACCATTAGGCGCGCAGACATCAAGCAAAACGGAGCCCTTTTTCGCCGAAGCGCAGCAATATTATATTGCAAATTGGAAAAAGAGCGTTCGGATATTGACACATGATTCGGCCGATTTCATCGGACTGCCCCACCCTTATTCTACCCCAACGTTGGCGGGCAATCAGATGTTCCGAGAAATGTATTATTGGGACAGCTATTTCATCAATAAAGGGCTGATTGCATATCACAATTACGCGCTTCAAGAAACTCAAGCTGCGGCCTTAAAATCCAACCCAGGCAAATATCCCATATTCCCGCATTTGCCTTCCCAGCACCCAATTGGATTATTTCGATACCCAAAATCAGCCACGGAAGGCAATACTATCGAATCCGAGTCATTACTTCAAGCCATTAACAATTGCAACAACTTAATTTACCTTGTCGATCGGTTCGGGTTTGTTCCCAATGCAAATCGTTTTTCGATGACAAATCGAAGTCAACCTCCCCTCCTTGCGGCAATGGTAAACGATATTTTCGACATCACTGGCGACACGGTTTGGTTGCGCGTTGCACTAAAAGCGTTAGAAAAGGAACATCATTGGTGGATGGAAAATCGCGCTTTGGGACTAACACCCCAAGAATACCAGGGCATTGGTGGAGCACAAAAAAATCCCACGGCCTTGTGCCTGAATCACTATGGCAACAATGCAAGCGATGCCTTTTTACTCCGATTTGCGCAGTTCCTCAAAGGTCGTCTGGGGCCTAGCTTTGATTCGATTTATTCTGAGTTAAATCGCGGCGATACGTTAATAAGTCGGGAAGGCAAAAAACAAGGCAAAGGAATACTCCTGTCAGACCACTTGCTGGCAGAGGCGGAGAGCGGATGGGATTTCACCACACGGTTTAATGCGCGGTGTTTATTTATCGCCCCACTGGACCTGAATTGCTTGCTTTATTTGAGCGAAAAAACCCTCGCCAATGGCTACAAAACCCTCAAAGAACACAAAAAATCAAGGGAATGGCGGCAACGAAGCAATTTGCGTAAAGCATTGATAAACAAGCTATTTTACGACAAACATACTGGATGGTATTGGGATTATGACATAGCAAAACGAGTAATTCATTTCAACCACAACGCGGCCCAATTCATGCCCTATTTTGTTGGACTGGCAAGGCACAATTCTCGAAACAAAACTGCCTTGGCAAGGTTATCTAACACTTACATTGGGAAATTTGGCGTGTATCCTTGCTTGCCACTGTCGAAAGATTCTTCTGCAATCGCCGCAAATCGGGTGTTCTGGAAAACACAGTGGGACAGTCCAAATGCTTGGCCCCCTTTGACGCATTTCACGGTGCAGGCCATCCAGAATTATTCTAATGGTCAGGGAAAATTGACAAACCTCATGCTCAACATGAAACGGAACCAACTTATTTTATCGTTCATGGAATCGGTGGAAGTCCAATTTGCGATCACTCAGAAATTTTGGGAGAAATACAATGTCGATTATGGAACCTTACAAGTAGTGAATGAATACCCGATGCCTGATTTTTTTGGGTGGACGGCGGGAGTCTATATGGAATATCGCATTGAATTTGAGGGGCATTAATCGCAATCCCTTATTTTCGCAGCATGATTCACGGTAAAAAAGTTGTGGTTGTTCTTCCGGCCTATAATGCGGCGCTGACGTTGGAGCAAACGTATCGTGAAATCCCGTTCGACATCGTGGACGAGGTTGTTTTGGTGGACGATGCGGGGGGCGACGATACCTTATCGGTTGGGGCGAAGTTGGGCATCAAGCATTTAATTCAGCATGAGAAAAACCTTGGTTATGGAGGCAATCAAAAAACTTGTTATCGCAAAGCGTTGGACTTGGGGGCGGATATCATCATCATGTTGCACCCCGACTATCAGTACACTCCTACATTAATTCCAGCGATGGCGCATTTGGTAGCCACGGGCATCTATCCTGTTGTCATTGGATCGAGAATCCTAGGGAAAGGCGCCATTGAAGGGGGAATGCCATGGATAAAGTACATTTCCAACAGAATTCTCACGATGGCACAGAATGTCCTTGTCAATCAGCATCTATCGGAATACCACTCTGGCTACAGGGCATTTTCGCGGGAAGTTTTAGAGAATACATTATGGGAAAAAAATTCAAATAATTTTCTATTTGACAATCAAATCATGGCACAATGTATTGCTGCAAAGTATAAAATTGGCGAGATTAGTTGTCCTACCAAGTATTTCCCTGAAGCAAGTTCTATCAGTTTAAAGAATAGCGCAATTTATGGATTGGGCTGTTTGGGGGTATCACTTCGCTACCGTTTACACCAATGGCGTATTTTGAAATACGAATTGCTTGAAATTTAATTGCTTATCGCAAATTATCGTTTCTGATTTTACGGATTATCGCAACTAAATTAAGTTTTCAAGTATTAATTTGCGTCGCATTTCAAGTGCATTGAAATTTCTCAATGGTTCCCCGTGCAGTCCGTAAAGGAATTGTCGTCTTGAATGAGTATCAGCTAAATGAAAAAATTCGCACTTGTAACCGGAGCCAGTAAAGGGCTAGGCAGGGCATTCGCTCTCGAACTGGGTTCACGTGGGATCAACACAATACTTGTGAGCCTTCCTGGGGAAGATATTCATTTACTGAATGAGGAAATTATTAGCACTTACAGCACTATGTCTGTCTTTTTTGAAGTGGATTTATCCGATTACGACAATGTGATCTCATTTAGCAAAACGATCAACGAAACGTATTCTGTTTTCCTTTTGATAAATAATGCGGGGATTGGGGGCACTATGAAATTCGGGGATTCTTCTGTGAATTTGGTCAATACGATTGTCCAATTGAATGTAATGGCGGTATCTATCCTCACGCGACAATTGATTCCCAATTTGGCAAGTCAGACCCAAAGTTTTGTTTTAAACATATCAAGTTTAGCCGCTTTTAATCCAGTGGGATACAAATTGGTTTATCCTGCATCAAAGGCGTTTGTTGATTCATTTACAAAAGGGATGAGTGCCGAATACCGCGATAGCAATGTGTTTTTTAGTGTAATCAACCCTGGAGCGATGCCCACCAACGATGCGGTAGTGGATAGAATTCTAAAACAGGGATGGCTAGGAAGAATCACACAACTGTTACCGCAGGATGTGGCGCGTAAAAGTTTGAATAAACTATTCAAAAAGAAGCGACCTTATAGATTCAACCCGATCAGTGAATTAATATTATGGATTTTACCTAGCAGATTCAAACTCCCGTTCCTAACTGGAATCGTGAAACGAGAGTTTGCTAAGCCTTAATTACTCCTCAGCATTTCTGCTGGCATCCCACATCATCCAAAGTGAATACGCTCCACCCACCACGATGGACCCGTTGGGCGATTGAGCAATAATGACTTTATTTTTCTGTCGTCCGGTCACTACGATTGGCGTTAGAACATAGGCCGTCTTTTTTGGGTCGGACGATGTTATTCTAACAAAGCAAAAGTTCTTGCCATCTCTTAAGAAAACGGCAGAATCGGGGAGCACCAGAGATTCAACGGCATTAAGTATGAGTTTTCCTTGCACTGCTTGTCCGATTTTGACGTCGGCAGGATTTACGGGCCCTGAAGTATTTCTACTAACCGAGGCCGCGATGTTAGGTTTACAATAGATTTTCCAACTGCGATCGGCTTCGATGATGGGAGATAGGGCGACCACTTTTCCTGGGACGCTGCGAGTTGCCCCGCCTTCGGCGGGGCTCAACCCCACATCCATACCTACTTTTACCATAGATGTCTGACCCTCATACCCTGTCAATACCCAAATCCCAGCCCCATCCAATGCCAATGTCATCACACCTGCATTGTCGGCTACACTCATTCCAATATGTACATTCACCGACACCACCGAACCACTGGATGGGGCTTTGATTGTCACCCTGCGTTGAATGCCTGCCCTCACCTGATCAATGGTAATCCCAACTGCCATCAGGCGCTGAACCAAGCCCGCTTTGCGGGCTTGGTTCCCCTTATACGCCGCTTCAGCCATCTGATACGACTTCAAGCTGCTAGCCTTGGCCGCATACATTTCCCGCTGACGGTCAAAATCGCTCTTCAAAACATCCCCCTCCGATTCCGCAATCAGATACCCCTCCTGCCAATCTACCACCTGCAAATTCTCAATTTCACACAACACATCGCCCTTCCTTACCCGATCTCCAGGCTTCACATTGATTCTCTTAACCAAACCGCCCACAGCAGAAGAAATCGATACCTCGCCCTCGGGACTAGAAACCACCCTTCCCAATAAATTAACCTCCGTATTCACCAATTCGCGCTGAATATCCGTCACCACGATACCCGCATTCACCCGCTGCGCTTCGTCTAAATACAACGTATCCGATGCCGATGAACTTACAACTTCCGCAGTCGCCCCTTCCTTTGAGCCACTACCACATCCAATGATACTCGCCGATAAAAATGCAAAAACGACCCACCGGAGTTCGAATATTTTCATCCCCTTAACGAATGGACTATTTGAGCTTGTATTTTGGACACCCATGAATGGCGACATTAGCCTTGTATCAGCACCCCAAAATTGGTTGATATTAAAATATTTAAACGTTTTCATGTTTGATTTTTGTTATTTGTTATTTGTTATTTGATTGTTGGATTAAAATATAAAATCTGTAATTGTACCGTTTCCCATTGATGCACAACATCATAGTAATCGATCTGTGTTTGCAAAGCCTCACGCATATATAAGCCCCACTCCAATCCCGAAATCTGACCCGCATTCCATTGAAATTGAATGAGCGATATCTGCGACGTTGCCATCGGCAACAACTCTTGTCGATATAGCAAAACCCTCCCCCGCAACTGTTGCTCCAAATCCATCATCTGCAGTAATTGCAGATCAACCTGCTGCTCAACATACGCCTCACGTTTCACTAATGATTCGTATTGTAACGAGGCTGCTTTGGCATTGTTTTTCAATAAACCGCCGGCCAGGGGTAGACGCATCGACACTTGATATTGGGAAAAGTTCAAGTTCTTGCCAAAATACTGATCCCCCGAAGGCAATTGCTGAAAGCCTTGAAAACTCTGTTGCACATATCCCAACTGAAACGTGGGCAATAGCCTCGACTGAGCCAATTTCCAATCCTTCAAACCAAAATCCGCCATCGATTTGGTATATGCCAATATCGGAATCATCTGCGATTTTGTTGGCGCAGGGAATTCTAATCCGCCTTCTGTAGGATATACTTTCCCCTCTTTTCCGGCCCATGTCGCCAATTCCATCGCATCCCTTTCAAACTGATACACCAAGGTTTCATACATCATCTTCATGTCCGCCGCCATTTTCTTAGACTGATTCAATTCCATTCCACCCACATCGCCTTGCGAAAATTTAAATTGCATCATCCGCAAATTCCCAGCCGCCAAGGAATCCATCATTTGCCAAAGAGGAAACTGCTCTTGGGTATGTTGCATGTGATAATACAATGTCGCCACGGCCTGCTTCACATCCACCTCTTTCATCGTTTGCATTTGATACACCACCTCCGCCGCAGAGATTCGCTGCTGGTGTTCTCTGGCATATACCGTAGGCATTTGAAACCCTTGGCTGAATGTCAATTTGTTATCTTTATACCAAGAATTCACTTGACCCCCCTCATACGTCAACCCCGTTGGATCCAAACCCACCTTTGTTTTGGCCATGGCATTCGCCGATTGCGTCTGCAACATCATCGATTGCATCAAAGCGCTTTTTGTGGTTGCCGCCTCCAAGATGTCTTGGATCGACATGCGCGATGAATCGGGGACTGAAGAATTACCCTTGGGCATAACATATTGTGAAATTGGATTTGTGGTGGGAAATTGACCAAAATTCACAAATCTCGGAGATAGGACTAAGCCCTCATAATTCGCAGATTTCGCAAATAGATTCCCCCCGCTTACGGCAAGTCCCGCGATTAGTAATAGTAAACTCACCAAACCACCGTTGCCGCTGACCGCATCAGGTTCATTGATTTTATGATTCTTTTTCATTTTTCGATTTTCTATCATGATAAAAAGCGCTGGCAACAACAAAAGCGTCAGCAACGTGGCCGTTATCAGACCGCCAATCACCACTGTAGCCAAAGGTTTTTGCACTTCTGCACCCGCGCCATGACTCAAAGCCATCGGCATAAAACCCAATGCTGCAACCAAGGCCGTCATCAACACCGGCCTTAATCGTGTCAATGTGCTTTTAATAACCATCGACTTTAATGAATCCAAATTCGGCTGATTCCCATGTCGCTCAAATTCCGCCATCAAAACAATCCCATTCAACACCGCCACACCAAAAAGGGCGATCATCCCTATCCCAGCGCTAATAGAAAAAGGCATGCCGCGAAGGAGTAAACCCCAAATACCGCCGATTAACGACATCGGAATGGCCGAGAATATAATCACACTGTATTGAACCGACCCAAAAGCGAAATACAACAAGATCCAAATCAGCAGCAGTGCCACCGGAATGGCCAAAAATAATCTCGTTTTGGCACTTTGTAAATTTTCAAAACTACCGCCATAGCCCAAGGTATAACCCGCTGGTAATCGAAGAGATTTACCTACTTGTTTTTGTAGCGCCTCTACTACGGTTTGAACATCGGCACCCCTAACGTTAAAGCCCACTGTGATACGTCGCTGCGCATTGTCGCGCTGAATCTGATTCGGCCCCTCAACCAGCGAAACATCGGCCAGTTCAGACAATGGAATCAACTGCCCGGTTTCTGATTTGATAGAAAGTCGTTTTACATCTTCGATATCGTTTCGGGATCCATTATTCAGCCTAACGGTTAAATCAAATCTCCGTTCTTCTTCAAACACTTTTCCCGCCGCAGCGCCAGCGAAGGCCGTCTCGATGGCTTTATTCAACGCCTCTGTCCGAATGCCATGCAATGCCATTTGCGCACGATTGTATTTCACCACAATTTGTGGCTGACCCGAAACCTGTTCCACGTAAAGATCTTTTGCACCCTCTACGCGATTTACAACACCCCCTAAAACGGAAGCCAATCTTGCCAAAGTATCCATATTGGGTCCGTAGATTTTACAAACCACATCTTGCTTCGCCCCCGTCATCAGTTCGTTAAAACGCATCTGAACAGGAAATTGAAATCCCACCGTTAATCCCGGAATATCCTTCAAGGCCAGACTCATTTTTTCGGCCAACTCTGGAAAAGTCTCCGCCGATTTCCATTCCGATTTATCTTTCAAAATGATCATCATATCGCTGGCTTCCATGGGCATTGGGTCGGTAGGTATTTCTCCGTTACCAATTTTGGTCACCACTTTCTCCACCTCCGGAAACCGCTGCAACAAGATGCGCGAAGCTTTTTGGGTGTATTCAACACTGGCTTTCACACTGCTGCCCGTGATAATTCGTGTATCCGCTGCAAAATCCCCCTCTTCTAATTGAGGAATAAACTCCCCTCCAATTCCAGCGAATGCGATAAAAGAAATCAGAAGTACCCCCACCGCACCCATCAACATAATTCGTCCATTTTGTATGGCCCATTTTAACAATGGAGCAAATCGATTTTCAATCTTCAGCATTACCCGCTCACTGGCCGCCTGCCCTTTTCCCGGATGCTTAGGAAGAAAATAACTGCACATCATCGGCACATAGGTTAATGAGAGAATAAAAGCACCCATCAATGCAAAAGCCACCGTTTGGGCCATGGGTTTAAACATCTTTCCTTCGATGCCCTGAAGAGAGAAAATCGGTAGATACACCACCAAGATTATCAACTGCCCAAAAACCGCACTGTTCATCATTCTGCCCGCGTTTTGCGTCACCACCGAATCACGCTCTTCGCCAGAATACCTGGGACCATCCTTTCGCCATAATTGATGCAGAACCGATTCTACAATAATCACCGCCCCATCGATAATCAATCCAAAATCTAAGGCGCCCAAGCTCATCAAATTCCCACTCACGCCAAACAAATTCATCATGATTACGGCGAACAACATCGCCAAAGGAATGACAGAGGCCACTACAAATCCTGCGCGGAAACTGCCCAATGCCAACACCAAAACGATCACAACAATCAGCGCTCCTTCAGACAAGTTTTTCTCTACCGTTCCAATGGCGTTATTTACCATTTTTGTACGATCCAAGAAGGCCTCCATTTTGA
This sequence comes from Flavobacteriales bacterium, assembly GCA_947472115.1. Lineage (GTDB taxonomy): Bacteria > Bacteroidota > Bacteroidia > NS11-12g > UBA955 > UBA955. The sequence goes on from CANIZU010000016.1 coordinate 10,844, forward strand.
CACCCTTAGGTAAAGAGCCTTGAATTTCCTTTACTTTCAACTTCACCGCTTTCACCACCTCATTGCTGTTTGCGCCTTTTAACATCATAACCACAGCACCGGCAACCTCCCCTTTATCGTTATAACAAAGAGCGCCGTATCGCGTAGTGGAACCCTCCTTTATCGTCGCCAAATCGCGAATCAAAATTGGAGTCCCATCGTCGGATACCTTAATCACCACCGACCCAATTTCCTCCGCATTGGTCAACAACCCTTCCGTCCGAATAAATAGCGCTTGGGGCCCTTTTTCGATATAACTGCCTCCCGTATTTGCGTTTTCCTTTTGCAATGCATCAAAAACCTCATTAATTCCAATATGAAACGATTGCATTTGAGCCGGATCAATTGCAACTTCATACTGCTTTTGAAATCCTCCGTAACTACTCACATCTGCAACACCCTTCACTCCCAACAACTGCCTTCGCACAACCCAATCCTGAAGTGTGCGTAATTCCGTAGGCGTCCACTGTTTTTCATACCCCTTTTCAGGCATTAACACATACTGATAAATTTCACCTAGCCCTGTAGTAATCGGTGCCATTGTAGGTGGAGCAATTCCTGCGGGTATCTGCGCATTAATGGATGTCAGTCTTTCCGACACCTGCTGCCTTGCCCAATAAACACTTACGTCATCGTCAAATACGAGCGTCACGATCGACAGTCCAAATCGAGAGAAACTGCGCAAATTCTTCAGACCCGGAATATTCCGATTGGCTTGTTCCACGGGCACAGTTATCAGCCGCTCAATATCCGTTGCCCCCATCGAAGGAGCCACCGTAATCAATTGAACCTGATTGTCCGTAATATCCGGCACCGCATCAATGGGCAACTTCCCCAATTCATAGATACCCACGGCAAGCAAGGCTAGTACCCCCAACCCAACCAACAACTTTTGTTTTACGCTAAAAGCGATAATTTTTTGTAACATTTTTCCTTAATAATGATGATATAGCGTGAACTTCGCATACTTCTGATGCGCAATTCACTGTTAATGTATTAATTGAAATTCGAAAAAGGACTAGAACATCCCAATCGTTAGGCTCTTGGCGGCTGCCAAATGGCCGATACAACACCAGAAAGGGGCATCGTATTCAATCTATGTGTTGTTGGTGTTTCAAATTGCACCAACGCCACAAACTCTTGATATTCTGTTTGATTCATGGGTGCATAAATCCCCAATTGGAGAGATGCATCGGCATGATGGAAAGGCATTGAATGATCTTTCTCGGGGTGACCGTCTGCTTCGTGTGCTTCGGTGTAATGTCTGACCAAAAACGACAGTACAGAAATTTTCTCAGTGCCTGAATTGTGTTCAAAAAAATGCTGTACAAGTGCCGGCGTGCTCCACAGTTGCTGCAGCGACGTTTGTGTCAATAAGAACACAAGCAGTAACAACCGGGCCTTTTTCATTTACACAAAGATAGGAAATTCGACAAATTAAGACAATTTCTGTAGTTTACTTGGACAAACAAAATCCGTCTTTGGTAGATTCGTTTTGGCAATCGCTGAAAATCCACCATCCACTTCTTTGAAATCATGTATCCCTCTGGCTTTCAAAATAGAAGCGGCAATCATACTGCGATATCCACCCGCGCAATGCAAGTAAAAAGGTTTGGCATCGCCCATTTCCATAAACCAACTATTTATGCAGTCCAAGGGCTTATTATACGCTTCATCCACGTGTTCAGCAGCATATTCTGTCTCCTTGCGCACATCTAACACATACGTTTCCTTGTTCCACTCAGCCTCAAAAGTCTGAGGTGAAATACGATTAACCGTATCCACTTCTTTTCCAGCAGCAACCCATGATTCAATTCCCCCATGCAAATGACCCAACAAATGATCAAACCCTACCCGCGTCAATCGCATCGCCGTCTCTTCTTCCCGTCCTGGCGCTGTAATTAACAATATCGGAGTTTTCACATCCCCAATGACCGAACCCACCCATGGTGCAAACTGACCGTCAATGCCAATATTGATACTCCGCGGCACAAATCCTTTTGCAAATTCGCCGGGTGCGCGTGTATCTAAAACTAGTGCATCCAAAGTCTCTGCCGCCACTTCAAACGCTTCAACGCCCAATGCCCGCATTCCATTTCCCATTACCACATCAACCGACTCATAGCCCGTTTTATTCATCGCAACATTCATCGGGAAATAGGCTGGTGGAGGTAGCAACCCGTCCAAAACCGCCTCAACAAATGCTTCTTTTGAAGGTTGATTCAATGCGTAATTCATTTCCTTTTGATGACCCAACGAATCCATCGTTTCCTTCATCATATTTTTACCACAAGCACTTCCAGCACCGTGCGCAGGATAAACCATCACCTCATTCGGCAAAGGCATAATTTTGTTCATCAAGGAATCATACAACATACCCGCCAATTCCTCTTGGGTCATGTGTGCTGCTTTTTGGGCTAGATCCGGACGTCCCACATCGCCTAGGAACAAGGTATCTCCACTAAACAAACTGTGAGGTGCACCGTTGGCATCCAACAGCAAGTAACATGTACTTTCCATCGTATGTCCAGGGGTATGTAAAACTCGAATTTCAATATCACCCACCGTAAAAATTTGATTGTCTTCAGCAATGATGCATTCGAATGATGGCAATGCTGTAGGCCCAAAAACAATCGGCGCGCCTGTCTTCTTGCTCAAATCCAAATGACCACTCACAAAATCCGCATGAAAGTGCGTCTCAAAAATGTACTTTAACACAACGCCATCCTTTTCCATACGATCTAAATAGGGTTGCACCTCACGCAGAGGATCAATGATAACAGCTTCTCCAGCACTTTGAATATAATAAGCGCCCTGCGCCAAACAACCGGTATAAATTTGCTCTATTTTCATAGTTTACTTTTTTCTTTGATGGGTTTAAACGGTCCGTATTTATGTTGCTTTTCAGAAAATCCATCGGCATACGGTCCAAATGGATAATCAAAAACTTTCTCTTCAATTCTAGGAGCGTCTTTGCCTAGGCCTTTGGATGGTCGGGGTTGCGAATTGACATAAGCCGCCAAATCCCAACACTCTTCATCGCTCAATTTAGGACTCTTGTATGTCGCACCTTGTGGCATATTCGCTTTCACATAACCAGCAAGCCTCGACAGTCGATATAGCCCTGCCGATGAATTGTAGGAATGCAAACCCCACACAGGTGGATATTGGTATGACTTGCCATCAGCCACCAATTGACCTTCTCCCGTTTCCAAATGACAGCTCACGCATTTTTTTGCATATATTATTTTTCCTCTGACAGGGTCAGCCGCCCTTGATAAGAAAGGCAACTCGTAAATCCCGGAGCCTTTGGCTTTCTGACCTTTGGGAACATTGCGACCCAAATAACTGATATAAGCCAATATGGCTTTCATTTCTTTACTCCCCTTTGCAGGTGATGTGCCATTTAACGAACGCTCAAAACAACTCGACACCCGCATAAATAAATCCTCAGAACTCTCACTACGAGGTCGATTGGGTCGGAATTTAGGATACGTACTCCACGATGAACCAAAATTGATTCCATAGGGTTGATTCCCCGCTTGCAAATGGCAGTTTTGACAATTCATCCCATTGGTAATATGAGCAACGCTTCCCTGTGGACCCAGATAATTGGCGGTATTGACAATCAATTCTCGACCGTATTCAACCCTCTCTTTTTCATCGCTGGGAACCAAACTCAAATCTTGGGCAGTCCACAAATCTGATGCAGTGTCCAAAGGCGGAAAGTCAGCGGGAGGAATACTATCTTGATACATTTCTTGATTCAACCCATTTCCCTGATCCAAATCCTCCGCCGCCATATCCTTTCCAACAAACAAAAACACAGTAATCAATAACACAACCGCCAGAATTCCAGAAACGCTCCAAATTAGCAATTTTACTTGCTTCTGAAGCCTAGTGGTATCGGTTTGTTTCTTTTCCAATGCGTTCTAATTCGATGCTATAAAATTACGCCAAACATCTATGAAAGACAATGATTTTTATCATCTATCTAAACCCAAGACTCAAATTCCAAACAACCTTTCCGCATTCCTAGTGGTTACTTCAGCCACCTCAAACAAAGAAACACCTTTTACATCAGCCAATTTCTCCGCAACAAGTCGAGTGTAAGACGGCTCATTTCTTTTGCCACGATGGGGCATCGGCGACAAATAAGGACTATCGGTTTCTAAAATAATATGCTCTAAGTCGATTTTCGACAGCACCTCACCCAAGCCAGAATTCTTAAATGTCAGCACCCCTCCAATTCCCAAAGAGAACCCTTCCAGCTTGATAATTTCCTGCGCCAATTCGTAACTCTCCGAGAAGCAATGAAACACCCCACGCAACCCTTTTCCTTTGTAAGGCTTTAGCATTTCGATGATACGATGCGTTGCATTGCGAGAATGAATAGCGATGGGCAAACCTTTCGACAAGGCAAATTCCACCTGATGAATAAAAGCCAATTCTTGTATGCCTTGTGTAGTCTTATCCCAATATAAATCAATGCCAATTTCACCTACCGCGCAGTATGTATGCGTATCGGCAAAGCCCAATAAGACTGACAATTCATGTTCCCAATCCTCCCCCACATCACAAGGATGCAGACCTATCATTCCATAACAAACTTCAGGATAATCTCGCATCAAATCATGCATCCCATCCACGGTATCTAAGTCCACATTAGGCAATAATATCCGATCTACGCCCATTCGAATAGAACGTGCAATCACCTCGGCGCGATCCTCATCAAAATCTTTGCTGTATAAATGACAGTGTGTATCTACGATTCTCATCTCTCTAATTCAATTACCATTTCAACGGTTGCTTCTGCAAAAATGCATCGATACCTTTCCTACAGTCAGCACTGCCCCGGGCCACCGCATTTTGCTTGGCAGCATAATCCAAAGCTTCGTCGCGTGACATACTCGGAATGGCTTGCAACATCCCCTTCACCGATGCCACCGCTTGCTGCGATGTGTTTTCACATAGCTCGTGAGCCGTTTGATTCACAACTGCCTCGATGGCCTCCGCCGATACCAATCGCTGCACCAAACCCAAATTATATGCTTCGTCGGCTTTTAAAACCCGTCCCGTTAACATCAAATCCCTCAAAACGCCACCGCCAATTTTCTCACGCAAATAAACCATCACTAGCGCAGGTATAAAACCGATTTTTACTTCTGTATATCCAAATGTGGCTTCTGGGGTTGCAAAACACAAATCTGCCAATGTCGCCAAACCACATCCCCCCGCCAAAGCAGGACCTTCCACTTGTGAAATTACAATCTTGGGCGATAAATATATCAAATCAAACAACCGACGTAACGACTGGGAATCGGCTTCGTTTTCTTCCAATGAAAAATCGCGCAATTTTGCCAAATACGACAAATCAGCCCCCGCACAAAATGGTTTGTCGGCTGAGCGAACTAAGATAACCCTTACATGCTCATCTGCATTAAAAGCGACCATTGCGGCTGTCATTTCCGACACCAATTCTGCGCTTAAGGCATTTCTTTTCTCGGGACGATTGAGAATTAATGTCGCAACACGACCATCCACCTGGGTGAGCAATAATGAACTCATTTTACAAAGTTACAACACAGGAAATGAAACCTCACTTTTTGATTCTAATGCACAGGGCGAGAACATCAAGGCGAGTCACGGCCACGGCATCTCCATTCAATTGTTTCTATTCCCATTTGATGGATATAATTATCAAGTTTTTGTAAAAGTCTTTTTCGCATTTTTTCAGTCCTAAGCTCTCCCTTCACGATTAACTTTTCACCGGCTTTTTCTACCGTAAACGATTTTTGATAATCGCTTATTTTGAAGATTTCTTGACGATGATAATTCGATTGAATCTCCCATTCATGAACAAGCAGAAAAGCCACCAATCCGCAAAACGCGCCCATTAAGGAGCTTAATATTTGTTTCTTCATTCCAGCCTCAGACCTAATGTCAATTTTGGTGAGTACCATGAAATATCGATCGATAAAGAAAACAATCACCATCAAGCAAATCAACGACCCCATCCCTAAACTTAGCGTTTGTAATTGAGGCAAAGGAAGTCGTTCCATCAACCCCAACAACTGCAAAACCCAGTGAATCAAAAGATCAAGGAATCCAAAAAGGAAATCGGACAAATAGGGTACCCAAACCAACAAAAGGCAAACCAAAGACAGATAAACCATTAACGAAAAGAGGGGCAATAAAAACAAGTTTCCCAATAAAAACCATGTCGGAAAAGCACCAAACTGAAATAAAATCAGGGGCAAAGTAAACAGCGTTGCGCTAAGGGTAAGGCTTAGGCTAGAAATCACGGCATTCAGAACTGAGGAGGGCTGCTCATAAAGGTCCATCCAACGAGAATGTAAGGTCGCTATACCCAGCACCGCCAAATAACTGAGTTGAAAACCCAATTGCTCCACGATATAGGGATCTGAAATCCATTGTAAATAGGCTGAACCGCACAAAACATGGGTCAGCTTTTGTCGGCGATGCACGGCAAATTTCCCCAACCAAACCCAAGATGCGCCAATCATAGCGCGAATCACGGAGGCGGAACTACCACTCAAGAATGCATAGAACCACCCGGCGGCCAACAACAAAAACAAGGTTTTTATTGTTGGCCGCCCCCGATATCCAAACCCCGTAAGCAACCAAAGTAATGCCCCCATAATCAGTGAAACATGCATTCCCGACACAGCCAAAACATGCAACAATCCACCAATCCCAAATTGCTTCTCAATTTCTATATCAAGTCCAGATTTATCGCCGATGAGCATGGCAAAGGTTAGACCAGCGTTTGTCTCACTCAGGCTTGAATACAGGATATTCCGAATCCAAATCAACAATTGATTTTTATACCGATTCACAGGAGAAAACCAATCACTCACAGGTTCATCTTCCATAATAATCACATCCGAATCCCATGTCAAATGACCATGAATACCTAGAGATCTCATAATTCTTCGCCAATTGGGATCAAACGGGACCTCAGACTCAGAATAGGATTTTATCAAATCCGTGGGGACCCAATACTTTCTCAATGCTTGTGGCACAATCACAACCTTAGTGGAATCGGGTCGTGCAAATACGCATCGAAAAACAAATGACTCCTCTGAGATTTTACCTTCTTGATCTTTCCAACCCACGCAATAAACTACCCCCGCTCCTTTTTTTGTCGGCAGCAAACTATCCCTAACTTCAATTAATGCCCAACCTTTAACTTTCTGAGATTCCCATGGCAAAATATCGACTGACTTAACCCCTGAGAACAA
>CANIZU010000017.1 GCA_947472115.1 Flavobacteriales bacterium
ACTTCCAATGCTTTAGAGATTCTCGAACCATGTCTTCCGGGTTGGCTTCGAGCGTAATTTCTTGGATTTGCGAAATTTCAAAATGCGCTGAAACGGCTTCAAAAATTTGGGTCAGTTGGCTATTGCTGAGTATCGAAGGGCTACCACCACCAAAGTATAGGGTCATTAGACTATGCTTGAATTGAGGCGCTTCTTTGGCAATTTCTAAACAGATGGCATCAACCAGAGGTTGGATATTTTTGAGTTGGGTACTGAAGTGAAAATTGCAGTAATGACAGGCTTTTCTGCAAAACGGGATATGGATATAAAGGCCTGCCATGGGTGCAAAGGTCAGTCTTTTTTTTGAATCGATAATTGGGTCGTGAACATGCCCTATGAATCTGTTATTTTTGCAGTTCGATGGCTCGCTCAACAAAATTGATTCAACAGGTTTATCTCGCATGGCGGACGATAATGTTGTTGGCAATTGTTTTGGGCGTTTCGGTATCGTTGATGGGTCAGGCGTCTACTGTGGGCAGAACGACCTCGAATCGTACAGTGAGGGATGGTGTGGCTCGGAGTGGTGCGGCGGAGTCGGCAATTAGATCGGAGAGATTGGCGGAGGCGAAATCGAAATCGGAGCGTGAGAAAGAAAAAGAGGAGGTATTGAAGAAAGTGGAATCACAAAAGGCAAGGAAAGCGGCAATGAAAGCTTGGCGGGATCGATTGAAAAGACCTATTAATGGGTTTGTATTTGAACCAGATTCATTGGGCGCGCGCCCCGATTCACTAACTGTTGTGAAATTCACAAATGGCGTCCATTTTATTGATTCGTTGAAGGGTGGCAAATTGGATAGTGTATCGGCTCAGATATTACGGATAGATTATGGAACGAAGGTGAAATATAACTACCGTGACCCGTTTGATCCTTACAACAATCAAGTTTTTTATCGTCATGGCCAAGGGAAGTTTTGGTTTTTTGGATTGGGGATGATTTTGTTGGTGGTGATTATGTATTTCCGGGCGGCCTATCCCAAACAGTTTGAATTAAGGATTAAGGGTATATTTAACTCATATTATTTTAATGAGCTGGTGAATGATCGAACGGTAACCCAGTACAGTGGCGGGGCGGGGGTGGTTTTTGTGTTGTCGCAAGCCGTGTTTTCTGCAGGTGCGATGCTTTACATGATTTTTGGTGGGTATTTGCAGCTCAATAATTTCTGGGTTTTTATTCTGCTGTATCTGGCGTTGCTGGGCGGGGTGATGGGATTGCAGGCGATTCAGTTTCTATTTGCCGCAAGTGTACACATGGAATCTATGCTGAGGCGCTTGATTCAAAGGCAGTATAACGTGAACTTTGTCCTTGCCCTAATCTTCTTTCCCTTATTCTTGGTTACCTACTACAATGGTTATAAGTTTGATGGCGCACCCTTGGCAGATTGGGTTTCGTTTATGTTGGTATTGTGGATTGTGATACGCTCTATATTGTCGTTTGTGGGCTTGTTTCAAGATAGGCAATTGAATTTCCTTGCATTTTTGTATTTTTGCACCCTAGAAATACTTCCGTATACGGTCTTGTTTGCTAGCATATCCAGAATTTAACTATGTCCTCAGCAGAACGCGAAATCAAAGTCAAGAGCATATTGATTACTCAGCCACAACCGGAGGCGGGGAAAAATGTGTATGAAGACTTCGTGAAGAAGTACAAGTTGAAAATCGATTTTAGGTCGTTTATTCACATCGAGCCGATGGCACCGCGTGACATTCGCAAGCAGAAAATCAACTTTTTGGATTTTACGGCCATCATCTTCAATTCTCGCAATGCGGTAGATTATTTTTTCTCTTTGGCAACGGAGATGAAGATCGAGATGCCAGCGGATACCAAGTATTTTTCGATCAACGAAGGGGTTTCCAATTACGTGCAGAAGTACATCGTACCAAGAAAGCGGAAGATGTTTTTTGGCAAGGGGACGGAGGCGGATTTTCTGACTTTGTTTAACAAGAATCACAGCACGGAGAAGTTTTTATTTCCTTGCAGCGATATTCGTAAGCCCAGTATTCCTGCTCATTTTGCGCAGTTGGGGTACAATTTTACGGAGTGCATTATTTATAACACGGTGAGTAGTGATTTGAGTGATTTGGCGGATGTGTTTTACGATATTTTGGTGTTTTTCTCACCGGCGGATATCAAGAGTTTGTATGATAACTTTCCTGATTTTGTGCAGAACACCACGCGGATTGCAGGCTTTGGAAGCAGCACACAGCAGGCAATTGCGGAGCACAATTTGATTTTGGATATTGCGGCGCCGGCGCCTGGGATTCCAAGTATGTTGGCGGCGTTGGAAGAATATACTTCTCGGGTTAACGGGAAATAATTTACACGATTTATTGGAATTTTTGTATTTCGCCGAGCCAGGCGATGAATTCGCGTTGTTTTTTGGTGATGAAGAGGGTGAGCGGTCCACCGTCTTTGATTTTGAGGGTTTTGGTGATTTCTGAGGTTGCGATTCCGCAGGATCTTGGGGTGATATTGAGTTGGGTGATTTGTAGGGTTTTGAGTTGTTGGGCAATATTTCTTAGGCTGCCGTGGAATTCGTTTTGTACCAGGAGGCAGCGGCCGAAGGCCGCTGGAATCTCCCGCTGGGTGTGGAAGAAGCCGGGGTTGGGCGTGGCAGCAAGGAGGTGAAAGCGTTGCGAGATGGTGGTGTGGAGAGAGGAGGCGAATATGGCGGGAGATGGTTCCCAAATCAATGGACCTGCATTTATCGACAAAGCGTCCATACGTAACTCCGAGAATCGTAGCCCCAAAATGTTCTTATTTGATTCAGATTTGTCTGGTATTTCTCTTGTCGACGAGTCTTTGGGCTCCGTCACATCTGCTGATGAAATTTCTGCAACTTCTTTCGTGATAATCTCAATGCAATCAATCATCGGCACGGAAGATCTGTCCTTGCTGGGGTCTACCAAAACCAGAATTTCCTTGGCTTCGTTTTTGTAACCAATCGACATGATTTCCGTATGGCATTCGAAATGGTTGAAAATCCAATGGGGGTCGGTCATCGGACTTAGTTTGATAAGCCACAATTTGCCCACAGCTCCATGAACTTGAATTAAATCAAAAACATTGGGTAAATAATCTTCCGCCTGAAATGATTTCCTAGCACCTTGAGGTCTTCGGTCTGGATCTACGTACACTAAGTCAAATCGCGCATCTGGATTCGCTTCTAGCCACATTTCGGCCGTCGATTCCAATCGGGTAGCCTCAATGCCTAGCCTTGTCCAATTGTATCGAACAACCGCATTCAACGATTCGTCAGGATCCAGGCTTAAAACTGTGCTGCCGCTTTTACTCCAAGCCCAATCGTCGATACCCAACCCACCCGTCAACGATAACATCGTGTTCGCCGGAAAATGCTTGGCCTTCCATTGCGCGATGATTTCCGAAGTGCATTGCTCAAAGCCTTTCTGGGTGGCAACGCATCGAGCGGTAAAATGTTGAGGAAGTTTGAGTTGGATCTTGGCCAATAAGGTTCCTGTAGAATGAATTATTGGGTGCTCGGCATCGCGGTTTTGGCCTTTTTTGTTGAGTTTATTTACATGATTGTCCTTATTCTCGTACAGTTCGTCTATCCGATGCGAAAAGTCCGGTGAAAATGGATTTATTTTGTATTCGTTAACAATCATGAAGAAAGCAGCAAATTTAATCGCAATTGCCCTATTGTTGGGTGTAGTTTTTACCAGTTGTGGATCACGCAAGCACGACCGTTGTCCTGAAGTAGGAATGAAATCTACTTCTGTTAGAAAATAATATGAATTCCAATTGGCTAGAATTGAAATCGGTTGGGGAGCTTCCTGCAATCGTTTTAAAGTCTGCCGATAGGCCGCAAGTGCTGTTCAAACACAGTACCCGTTGTTCTATTAGTACGATGGCATTAAATCGTCTGATGAAATTGGACGATGCGTTTTTTGCACAAGCCGATTTTTATTATTTGGACTTAATCGCCCATAGAGATGTGTCGGCCGCTATCGCAGATACCTTTGATGTGCATCATGAATCGCCCCAGGTGGTAGTGGTGATGAATGGGGAAGCGACCTATGATGCATCGCACATGGAAATTAATGTCGCCGAATTGCTGACAGAAACTGCCGCAAATTCCTAACTCAAACACCATGAAACTTTCCTGCAGCGTGGGTGAAATTCGCATCGTCAAAAAAACGGTGACGGATTCTGATCTCGCTACCTTCGAAACAGGAAATGTGCATCCTTTTTACGGCACTTTTGCCTTGGGTAGGGATGTGGAATGGGCTTGTAGACAGTTTGTGCTAGAAATGAAAGAGGAAGACGAAGAGGGGATTGGCACATTTTTAAACATCACGCATAAATCGCCTGCCTTGTTGGGTGATGAGGTTGAAATCAGAGCCATTTTAACGGAATTGGAAGGGAATACTGTGAATTGCTCCTTTGCTGTCATGGTATCGGATCGATTGGTGGCTGAAGGATCCCAAGGCCAAAAAATCCTGAAAAAAGAAAAGGTGCAGCGTTTGATCGATCAGATTCGGGCCTGAACTATTAATTTCGCTACCTTTGAGGTGGACGTATGGCAGTGAAAGACAATAGAAAGCGTGTAGATGTATTGAACCGTAAAGCCGGTTTCAATTTTCACATCGAACAGCGTTATGAAGCGGGGATGGTCCTATGGGGCGGAGAAGTGAAATCCATCAGAAATGGGAATGTGAACATGGGCGATGCCTATTGTGTTTTGGAGGATGGTGAAGTGTATCTGTTGCACATGCATATTTCGGAATTTAAGCAATCGAGCTACAATGTGCATGAGCCGATGCGACAGCGGAAGTTGCTTTTGAACAAGCAGGAGATTAAAAAAATTGAGGGAAAGATTAAGACCAAGGGGTACACTTTGTTTCCGATTCGATTGTACGAAAACGATCGTGGGATACTGAAGTTGGAAATTGGGATGGGTCAGGGTAAAAAGACGTTCGATAAGCGGGATGATTTGAAAGAGAAAGACATCGCCCGAGAGATGCAACGAAGTAAAATTTAGTCGATTTTAATAAACTGGGTCCGATAGTGGGCTCGTTCTTGGGTTGAATCTGTTTTGGATTCAGCGAAATACATGCCCGAAGAAAGCGCTGAAACATCGATGATGATCTCATTGCCTGCATTGGTGTGGGTTGTGAAAAGGATTCTGCCTGTTGCATCAATGATGTTCCAGTCCATGGATTGGGTGGCTAGGCCTAGATTGATTTCGTGGTTTGTTGGGTTGGGTGTAGCCGTAATGGAACGATGTAGGTTGGGTGAGTGTGTTCCCACTTTTATGGGTGCTGGGATATAGGGTTGATGCACGATGGCCAATGTTTCGAAACACGGCGGCCAGGCTTTCAATTGGTCGGTGGGTTGTTTGGTGATCATCACATGGTCTGCACTCAGATTTACGATGGATGCCCCGCCTTTAAAAAAACGGCCAACGGTATTCAATTTTCCATTGCTTGTTGGCAGTCCTTTTCGTCCCCAAAATACCATTTGAACATCCGAAGAGCCTGATGGGCCAACAATTAGAGAGTCTGTATTCAGGCCAATGGGCGCGAAACGAGATTTCATCTGAGAAATTGTGAACTGCGTAAATGTGGGGTAACTTACAAGTGCAACATAATCGCCGTCTGTAATTCCATTGATTATGGAGTCGATGTGTTTGCCATCGGATAGCGTAAAGCTGTAATAGACTTGAGAATCTTTGGGGTAGCCAAAAGCCGTTCCGTATCGTCCTGAGGGACATTTGGGAATCACCCCCGCAGAAGTGGGGAGGAAAGTATTTTGGTCAAAAACAATCAGCACATAGAGGTTTTGGGTATTGTATTTCTGACACATGTTTTGGTGGAGATTGTACCATGCCTGAGATCGGAAATGAATGCCACTTGTGGCCGAATAAGAATTGAGGTAAACGCGTTTATAATTGCAGTTGGCACCTTTGGGAAGTACTGGCTCTTCGCCATCTGTGATGAGTGAATCGTGGTAAAACATGATGCAGTTTGCAGGCATTACGGTGTCGGTTTTCTTGGTGTTGTAGTTCACCGAATAGAAAACAGGGATTCGTTGTCCGGCATAAATAGTGTCGTTGATTCCAATTCCTTGGGTGGATTTGTATTTGAAGGTAAGGTTGCCGTTTTGATTGATTTCTGTGATGCGATTTCTAGACGAGGCGGGGCCTGGGTTGGCATCCCAAATGTAGAGATCAGGCTTGGTGTGAAACCAGTTGATTGTGAGTGAAACCGGCTTGACCCAGTTTGGGCCTGTGTTGCGCACGTACCATACGATGGAATCGGAATAATCGTCGTGTTCTAATTGAAATCGCTGCGCTTGGGCCTTGGTTGACAATAGTAGGACAATTGCCAAAACCCAGAGTTGTGCGCGTTGTTTCATAAAGCAAAAATAAGTCATTTGGTTATAAGACGCGATTTGTGGGATTGGTTGCGCGGTGGTTGGTTTATAATTTGTATCCTAAATTTATTAGAATCCCAGTATTGATATCACCATTGATATACGGTTGGGTATACAGCCTTACGCCCGCAAATAACTTATCTGTTATGTATGAGGATCTCTCTATGATAAAATTAATGCCATAACTGTTTCTTGTTTCAAGCTGATATTCAGTATAAATCAACTTCCCATTCAGTGATGTCTGCGAAAAAATATAGGCATCGGAAACAGAATATCTCGTCAATCCAGTCCCAATTCTAAAATCAGTCCTTTTGTTGTTTTTGAACGGCGAAAGGTAAATGTTTAGGTTTCCTTGAGTAAAAGAGGAGGTTTCAAAAACACCATAGTTGCTTCGGCCTAAATTGATCGATATTGAACTCGTTAAGTAGTTGTTCAGTTTGTAATTTAGTTCATTTTCATAAACCAGTGTTATCATGTCTCCTGTTCCCAATATGGAAACGCCACTTCCTATCCTAAAATCAAACTTACTTGTTTTTTCTTGCCCTTTGGTGGGAAGCGAAAAGAGTATTAAAGTAATTATTAGCAACGTTTTTGTTCTCATCTATTTTTGTTTTATATGTTTTCATTTCGAATTTAACCTACAATCAAGAGATTTTATCTGTGTTGCGCCATCTTGTCGATGAATTAATGGTGCTTTAGGGATGTTTTACTTTCGCGTTTGGTTATCAAAATTTCGGATGTTTTTAAAACGAGCGTCAATGAAATTTTCACCCTCCAAGAGGATGATTGAATTCCCTTTAAAATCCTTGGGAAATCCCTATATTGAAATTCAATGAGCGATTGTAAAGGGTAATAGATTTGGTATCGCCCTGCATGTTGCCTTGTCCGTGGTTGTAGCGAAAACCAACCGAGACATTGGCATTGTTTCCGATGGGAGCCTCTACGCCTAGGCCACCGCAAAATCCAAAATCGAAAAGATCCCTAAATTGTGTGATGTCAACCATCATAAATGTAATGCCTTCACTGGTCGACTGTCGCTCGGTAGACGTTGCGCGTGTCAAGTATCCTCCGTAAGCACCGGCATCAATAAAAACTTTGGCGCTTTTGCCGAATTGAGCCCTAATCATCAAGGGGGCGGTAATGTAGTTATTAGCCACACTCACATTCATGGATCCAACCGTAACTCCATTGACATCGGTGATGGGGAAGGCGCCACGGAAGCCCCCCTTGCGTTCATAGTTTAATTGCGTTCTCACTGATATCCATCGGTCTGCGTTGTATTGGGCAGAGAAGCCGGCGCAATATCCCACGGTGGGGGTAAATAGGAAATCGACGTTTTGGCTATGGATTGTTGTTACAGAAGGTCCCGCTTCAAATCCCATTTGCCATTTGCTGGTTTGGGCAGCTGTTGATAACGTAGCGAAGATTGCGATAAGGCCGAGGATGTATTTTTTGAAGGTTTTCATCTTGGGTTATTATTGGATAATACTGCGAAACTAACGGGTAAAAATTTGAAATCATGTGTATTGCGACCAGTTTTCGATGAATTGTTATCCGACTGGTTTCTTGTTGCTCAAACATCCCAAAGCTTGCAGCCCGATTGATTCAGGACGCGGGTTGACCAAGGTGTTTTAGTTTGATTCTATTCGTGGCTTTTTGATTTTTACCAAATGTAAAAGAATTCTGTAGCCGATTTCGTTATGGTTTTGGTTTACTTGATTTTATGAAAAACTTACAACGTATTGCTATCGCTTTAATAATAACAGCTTATATTTCTTGTGACAGGAATGGGGGAAATAGAGAAGTCACTTGCTTGCCCAAAGGTCTTTCAGGAAATGTCTTGGCATTTTATCCTTTTTCGAAAGGTGCGCTAAATGATTTTTCGGGTAACAGTCATCACTTGATGAATTCTACTTCAGCACGTCCAACTTTCGATAGAAATGGAAACGATAGTTGTGCTTTTGAATTTGATAATATGCCCCTCTCGACTGAATTTCTAACAACGTCGGCTACGAGTTTTTTAAACGGGTTGAAAGAATTTTCAATTTCTTTCTGGTATCAACCAAAAGATACTGCTAGGGGTGGTGGGCAATTTGAAAGTTTGATCTGTAGGGGGCTTGGACATGACTGCCCCGATCGCAACGGACAATGGTCCATAAGTCTTTCTGATTGTCGTAAAGCTGTTTTTGGCAGAACAAACTCTGTGTGGGATGATGACATCATGAAGACTGGTTGTGGGGAAGAAATCAAGGCTCGAACCAATACATGGAGTCATTTGGTAGCAACTTACAATGAAACGGGCGTAACTATGAAAATTTATCGAAATGGGGTGTTGCAGGAGTCCTCAAGGGGAAATGCAGATTGTAGCTCTGGTAAGCCAAGTTGCACTGATATTGGTGATTTGTTTATTGGTAAAGATCTTACTGGTTCTATTGACGATGTAATTATTTTTAATAAAGCATTGTCTCGATCTGATGTAGATATTCTATTTAAGTTGACCACATGTTGTGAAAGGTGATGGATGCATTAAGATGCCCCTATGCAAAGCCGTTTGATTCGATTATTTCAAAGCGATGTAGTGTTAAAAATATCGCTTGTGCTCACTGTGCTGAGCATGTTCTTGCCCTTTGTGTATATGGAAATTGGTCCGATGGGATATCGCTACTACGGTCCAAATGTGCCTGATATTTACATTTTTGGCGGATACATTTTTGGAAAAGACACTTCGTTTTGGGGAATCAACTTTGCGTACAAAGTTCAATTGGGGTCGATTCTCTTGATTGCCTATAACCAATGGCGATACCTGAGCACTCAAAGAGTCAAATTCATGATTTTGAATGCATCCTTATTGCTGTTATTTCCGATTTGGCTTGAGGCCTATGTGGGTGGGGTTGTATGTAACAGCGATGGTGCCGATCTCACCGTCTATTGGTATTCGATGCCAGGAATATGGGTTTGGGGTGTTGTCTTTGCGGCGCACATTGTGATGCTATTTGCGGGTTTTCGGAAATCGGTTTGAGAGGCGGAATTGTTTGCACTTTATTGAGTTGTAATTTGCATTTGAATTTTGTAAATTCGAGTAATGAAATCCTCAAAGTCTTCAATGGACTCATTAATAGCAGGCGGATTAATTGGAGCTGCTTTAGGGGCCTTTTTATCTAGTGATAAGGAAGAGGGTGCCGTAATTGGAGCTATTTTGGGCGCTGCTATAACCGCAACAACCAATGCGAGTATTGAAGCAAAGAAGACTCAATTACCTCAAATGATTGAGGAGCATGGTGCACTTTACGAAATTGATGTAAATGGTGAGAAGCGATTGGTGAAAAACTTGAATAAAACCACAAGGTTTTTGCCTGATCAATTTCAATTGATTTAATATGTCTACCAAGAGAATGAGGGTTTTCGCTGGTCCAAATGGTTCAGGTAAAACAACCATTTTTAAGGAGATTTTGAGGAATAGCAAAGTCAATTTGGGTGTTTATGTAAATGCGGATGAAATTGAATTGCAGTTGAAAGAATTTAACGCTGTTGATTTTAAACAATTTCAAATTTTGGTATCAGATGAGCAGTTAAAGGCTTTTTTTAGGCAAAGCACTTTTTCGCCAGTAAAAAGATCGGAACCAGACTTGTTCAATAAATTAAGTGTTCAAAACAATGTCCTAGCAATATCAACTGTAGTTGATTCATATTTAGCAGCTGATTTGGCAGAATTTGTTAGGCAACGTTTGGTTGCTCAAGAAATATCGTTTACCTACGAAACGGTGTTGAGCTTTCCAGATAAAATTAGATTTCTCGAAGAGACAAGAAAAAGTGGCTACAAAGTGTATTTGTATTTTATCGCAACAGAAGATCCAGATATAAATATAAATCGCGTCAATGTTAGAGTAGCTCAGAATGGTCATTTTGTTGCACCTGAAGTGATAAGGAGCAGGTATTACAGAAGCCTGAACAATCTAAAGAATGCGGTAAAACAAACTAATCGGGCATACATTTTTGACAACACAGGGACTTCGGCGAATTTGGTGGCGGAAATTACTGATGGCATTAATGTTTTTATAAATTCAGCCATCGAAATACCAAGCTGGGTTGTTGAGTCACTGGTCTAGAAAACCTCCCAAAGCGTGCAGCCCGATTGGCCCAAGAAGCGGGATGTCCAAGGGGTGTTGGCGTCGTCATCGTGGTGGGCGTAACGGATTTGATACAAATCACAGAAGTGTTTGAAATCGTACTGATGGGGTGTTTCAATCAATGGCATGAGGTTTTCTACCGCAGTCGGTCCGCCAATCCAGTTGAATATCTGTCCGCCACGGTTGTTCAATACCACCACACTGAAATTCTTCGGCAGCTCGGGTGTCCACAAGGCATGCGCATCGTAAAGTGCGGAAACATCGCCCAGTAAAGCCACGCAATGTATGGTTGGATTTGCCATCGCATAGCCCACGGCCGTGCTCAAGGAGCCGTCGATCCCCGAAGTGCCTCGGTTGGCAAACAATGATGCTTGGGAACTGCCCGACCAGGAGGCGTATCGCACCGACATAGAATTGCCCAATTGGATCACAAATCGATCGTCGCAAGTAGACAGTATGTTTTTGACCACGGCAAACTCGCGCTGATACAACTCAGTCATGCGGTTTGGAAGTGCATCGCCCACAGTGGATAGGGACTCGTCGACCCAGTTCTGCCAGTGGTTGAGGTAGCTTGAAAGAGGTTTTTTATTGGATTGTTGAATCGTGTTTGGATCAGTTGATGTCGTTCCTTGCTCGATTAGAAGCTCCGCATCTTGCAAGGCCTGGTCTAGGGCGAATAGGGCATCCACTTCGTGGTGAAGGCAATGCTCGGGGTTGGTTTGAAAGGGGTCGCCCATGGGTGCTTGCAAGGGCGAAATGTGGATGTGTTTTTGGGGTTTGTTCGCTTTGAGCCACTGTTTGAGCGGCTTCGAAACCACGCCCATGCCCAGGGTGATGAGAACGTCTGGACGGAAATCGCTGTGATTGGGGGTGTGATTGAGCATCGCGAGGTCCCATTGTTGAAGTCCAAACGGGTGCTGTTGCGATACGATATCGGTGAGGATGGGCAAGCGATTTTGGAGTGATTCCAGGGCCAGCGAGAGTTCGGGCTGGGGGTGATGCATGCCCACCACAATGAGGATGCGGGGTTGTTGGACGTTGGTATGGCTCATCCATTGCTCGGCCAGGGTTTGATCAACCGGCGGGGGCGTAGGGTGGTGGATGAGAAAGGGTTTTGTGGGCGCGATGTGTTGAAAAGGTTTGTCTACATCGGCATAGATGGGGTCGCGCAAAGGTACGTTGATGTGCACGGGTCCTGGCACGGGGTATAGGGTTAGGGCGATGGCTGCCTGCACCGTGGTTTGGAGCGATAAAAGGGCGGAGGGTAGGTCTTGGGTGGGCGCTATGACGGGCAGGTTGAAATTGCCTTGTGTGTGGGGTTGGAAGAGGTTGTTTTGGTGGATGGTTTGTCCGTCCCACTGATCGATGAGTTCTGGGGGGCGGTCTGCGGTGAGTATGAGCAGTGGGATGCGTTGATAGTAGGCTTCACACACGGCTGGGTATAGGTTGGCGGCGGCTGTACCGGAGGTACAGATGACCCCTACGGGGTAACGCGGGCCCTGGGCTGCGCCCAGGGCCGCGAACGCCGCCACCCGCTCATCGGGAAAACTGTGCAAATCAAACCCACCGTGTTTCACCATCGAAGCCACCAACGGTGCGTTGCGGGATCCCGGACTCACCATCCACCGCGTAACACCCGCATCCGCCAACAAACACGCCAGAAAATCCAACTGAATCTTGCTGCTGGCTTGCTCGATGTCCGGGATGTGAAAGTCTGCCTCGTTCATGGTAGTCATGTCAATGGAACAATTTGGGAGTGATTGTGACGTGGTTTTAAATGGTGAAAGATTCTTTTGTATTGGGCAAGGGTATTTGTTTATGTTCTAAATAAATTTCTGTCAAATTGTTAGATTCGGTGCAATTGGATTGATAGTTATTGAAAAAATGGATTGTTCGCCTTTTCGTAACCCACAGTGGTACTGGGTCCATGGCCGCTGTGCAATACGAAATGCTCCGGCAAACTGAAAATCTGCGCCTCGATGTTCTGCAACAAATGTTCATGGTTGCCACCTGGCAAATCGGTTCGACCAATGCTGCCCCTAAAAACGGTATCGCCTACGATGGCTTGCGACCCAACCTCGTCCACAAAAATCACATGCCCAGGCGCATGTCCCGGCACAAATCGGACCTGCAACTGAGATTCACCCACAGTGATGGTATCCCCATGAGCCAAATCCATGGTAGGCAACGGCGATGGCGAATATTTTAGGTTCCACAGGGCTGCCATAGTTTCGGATCGATCGATCATTACCACGTCGGACGGATGCAAATAATAAGGCAAGTCATAGATTTGCTTCACCCACCAGTTGCCAAAAATATGGTCGATGTGGGCGTGTGTCCCCAACAAATGCGTGGGTTTGAGGTTGTTCGATTCGATGAAGTCTTGCAGTTGCTTGTGCTCTGAAGAATCGTACATGCCGGCGTCCACAATGGCGCAATCCAGGGTGTGTTCGCACCAAATCAAATACGTGTTTTCTTGGAGGGGGTTGAAGCAAAACGACTGCAATTTCATACTGCAAAGGTAGGGTTGTTTCCGTTGTCAATGAATGATTTCTGGGTATTCGATTCCTGTATATGCCATTCGAATTTACGACTCTCTTCGATAAATACTTCGGTGCCGGGGCATAAAAAAGGCGGACCGCAGGTCCGCCTTTTTTTACTATCGATTTTCGAGATTAATACTGCGGATTTTCCGAGTTTAATCCCTAACTATTTGTATTACAAGTGGATGCATTCGCCGTAAGCCAAGGCTACAGCTTCCATCACCGCTTCGCTCATCGTTGGGTGTGGGTGAATGCTCTTCAAAATCTCCAAACCAGTTGTCTCCAAGTTACGAGCAACAACCGCTTCGATGATAATGTCAGTAACACCTTCGCCGACCATGTGACAGCCCAACCACTCGCCGTATTTCTTATCGAAGATTACCTTCACGAAACCGTCTTTGTGACCGCCTGCAGCCGCTTTTCCGCTCGCTGAGAATGGGAACTTGCCCACCATAATGTCGTATCCTTTTTCTTTCGCTTGTGCCTCAGTATATCCCACACTTGCCACTTCTGGATGGGTGTAAGTACAACCTGGGATGTTTCCGTAGTTCAATGGGGCAGGGTGGTGACCGCAAATTGCTTCAACGCAAATAATGCCTTCCGCACTGGCTACGTGAGCCAACGCTGGACCCGGTACGATATCGCCAATGGCGTAAACACCAGGGGCTGATGTGCGATAGAAATCGTCGACAACCACTTTTCCTTTATCCGCCTTGATGCCCATTTCTTCCAATCCCAAATTCTCTAGGTTGGTTTGAACACCGGCCGCGCTCAATACGATATCAGATTCCAAGGTAACCTCACCGTTTTTGGTTTTCACGGTTACTTTGCAACGGTCTTTTTTGATTTCAACGGCTTCTACGCTGCTTTCTGTCAAAATTTCGATGCCACGCTTTTTGTATACCATCGCCATCGCCTTACTCACATCTTCGTCCTCGATTGGGAGGATGCGCGACATGAATTCTACGATAGTTACTTTGGTCCCGATGCTAGAATAGAAGTATGCGAACTCCATTCCGATAGCACCTGAGCCAATGATAATCAATTCTTTAGGCTGTTTTGGTAAAACCATCGCCTCGCGATAACCAATAACGTATTTGCCGTCAATTTTGATGTTTGGCAATTCACGACTGCGTGAACCTGTAGCCAAAATGGTGTGGTCGGCCTCGATGATTTGGGCTTTTCCATCGTCACCAGTGACAGAGATTTTGCCTTTGCCGGCCAATTTCGCAGAACCTTTGATGACTTCGATTTTGTTCTTTTTCATCAAGAAAGCAATGCCCTTGCTCATACCGTCGGCAACACCTCGCGAACGTTTAATCATTCCGTCGAAATCGACTTTATGATCTTTTACCGTGATGCCATAATCTGCTGCATGGTTGATGTAGTCGAACACCTGCGCACTTTTCAGCAACGCTTTGGTTGGGATACAACCCCAGTTCAAACACACACCGCCTAGATCGGCTTTTTCAATGATGGCAACTTTCTTGCCCAATTGGGCGGCGCGAATGGCGGCTACATAACCTCCAGGACCGCTACCGATGACTGCAATATCGAATTTCATAAATAGATGTTTCTTAAATGGTGACGCGAAGATAATAGTTTCATTTGAATCACACTTTAAACTCGCTGGTTGTGTGAAAAGTAATATCCGGATATTTTTCCTCCGCCATTCTCAAGATAAATCCTGTCTCAGCTAAGAAAACGGGTTGATTGTCTTTGTCGTAGGCGATGTTGTTCTGTCGGTATTTCATAAAATCCTTCAAATCCGCTTCCGTTCCGCTCATCCAACAGGCCTTGTAAATACTGCGGGCTTCGAACCTACACTTGGCGCCGTATTCGTGTTCCAGACGATATTGAAGTACCTCGAATTGAAGTTCACCCACGGTGCCAACAAATTTTCGATTGCCTAGCTCTTGGACAAACAACGATGCCAAACCTTCGTCGGTCAACTGCTGAATTCCCTTCTCCAACTGCTTGCTTTTCATTGGGTCGATGTTGATCAATTCCTTGAAAATCTCTGGAGAAAAACTCGGAATTCCCTTGAAGATGAAGCTTTCGCCCTCGGTGAGGGTATCGCCGATTTTGAAGTTTCCGGTATCGTACAAACCAACGACATCACCTGGATAGGCATCCTCCATGACTTCTTTAGACTGGGCCAAAAAGAGATAGGGGTTTGCAAATTTCATCTGCTTTTCGAGGCGGACGTGTTTGAAGTTTTTATTGCGCTCAAACTTGCCGGAACAAACCCGTAAAAAGGCAATGCGATCGCGGTGTTTGGGGTCGAGGTTGGCGTGAATTTTAAATATAAACCCAGAAAATTTAGGCTCATTGGGTTCTACATCGCGTTTGGTGGTGGCTCTTGGCAGTGGGTTTGGCGCGATTTCGATAAAAGTATCGAGCAGCTCTTGAATCCCAAAACTGTTCAGTGCCGATCCAAAGAAAACGGGGGCTGTTTTGCCTGCTAGGTAATCTTCGCTGGGGAGGTCTCCGTATACGCCTTCTATAAGTTCGGCATCGTCGCGAAGCTTGCTCGCGTCTTTGGGATTGAGGATTTTATCGAGTTGGGTGTCAGCGAGGCCATTGATTTTAACGACATCATCGGCCTTTTTTGTTTTGCTACTTTCGAACAGATTTAGCGATTGGTTGTGGAGCAGGTAGACGCCTTTGAAGTCTTTTCCGCCGTTGATGGGCCAGCTCATGGGGTGCACGCCGATGTTGAGTTTGCCTTCTAATTCTTCGAGGAGGTCGAATGGGTCTTTGCCATCGCGGTCCATTTTGTTGACGAAAACAATCACGGGGGTATTGCGCATGCGACACACTTCCATGAGTTTTTCGGTTTGTTCCTCCACGCCTTTTACGCAATCCACGACAAGGATTACGCTATCCACTGCTGTTAATGTACGATAGGTGTCTTCTGCGAAATCTTTGTGGCCGGGTGTGTCGAGGATGTTGACCCATTTGTTTTTGTAATGGAACGACATCACCGAGGTGGCCACCGAGATACCTCTTTGTTTTTCAATTTCCATGAAATCGGAGGTGGTGGCTTTGGTGATTTTGTTGCTTTTTACCGCACCCGCAGTTTGGATTTGCCCACCAAAGAGGAGGAATTTCTCGGTGAGGGTCGTTTTTCCGGCATCTGGGTGAGCGATGATAGCGAAGGTTTTGCGTTTTGCGATTTCGGATTCGAAGGCCATAAATAAGGCTACAAAGGTAGGGTAAAGGAGATTTCACAAAAACAAAATCCACGTTTGTAGTGAGTTGTGGATTATTATACCGAAATTTGCGGACTTTTTAACGGATAAATGTCTACACCAATTAGAAACATCGCCATTATTGCTCACGTTGACCACGGTAAAACTACCTTGGTTGATAAAATGTTACACCAAGCTAGATTGTTTAGAGACAATCAAGAGGTTGGGGAGTTAATATTGGATAGCAACGACTTAGAGCGCGAGCGTGGTATCACCATTTTGGCGAAAAACGTAAGTGTTCAATGGAAGGATACGAAAATCAATATTATCGATACTCCAGGTCACTCGGATTTTGGTGGTGAGGTTGAGCGTGTATTGAACATGGCCGACGGTGTTTTGTTGTTGGTGGATGCTTTTGAAGGTCCAATGCCACAGACACGTTTTGTATTGCAGAAGGCTTTGGCTTTGGGTAAGAAAGCAATTGTGGTTATCAACAAAGTAGATAAGCCGAACTGCGATCCTGATAAGACGCATGACGATATTTTCGATTTGTTTTTCAACTTAGATGCAAACGAAGATCAGTTGGATTTCACCACTGTTTTTGGTTCAGGAAAGCATGGTTGGTTTGGTCCAGATTACAAAACGCCTACAGAAGATTTGACGTTCTTGATGGATACCATCTTGGAAATCATCCCAGCACCAGTTGTTAGAGAAGGTACTCCTCAGTTGCAGATTACCAGCTTGGATTACAGCAATTACACCGGTCGTATCGCAATTGGACGTTTACACAGAGGCAATATAACAACCAATATGCCAGTGAGTTTGGTGAAGCGCGATGGTAAAATCGAAAAAACCCGCATCAAAGAATTGTTTGTATTTGATGGTTTGGGCAAGCGTAAAGTGGATAGTGTGAAATGTGGAGACATTTGCGCAATTACAGGAATCGAGAATTTTGAAATCGGCGATACCATTACAGATTTTGAAAGTCCAGAGGCGATGCCTTTGATGAAGATTGATGAACCTACCATGAGTATGTTGTTCACGATCAATAACAGTCCATTTTTTGGCAAAGAAGGTAAGTTTGTTACGAGTCAGAAAATTCGTGAGCGTTTGATGAAGGAGATGGAGAAGAATTTGGC
>CANIZU010000018.1 GCA_947472115.1 Flavobacteriales bacterium
GATATTGGTGTGGTACGAATACGCGATCTAAGTCGATTTTTTGTGCTGTTCCTAAACCAGTCAATAACGTGGTTAAGGCAATGATAAACTGTTTTTTCATGAACTGCAAAATTAGTTATTGTATCTTGAATTATCCATCAGACGATTGTCAAACTATGTTGAATTTGATGAAAATTGGATTTCCGTCGCTTAATTATGGATGGCCGCCAATTCCGACTGAACAAATCGCATCAAATCGCTAATATAACTCTCTGAGAATTCAAATTTCACACCGGCCGTTTCATAAATGTTAGGGATACTCTTCGTATTTCCCAATTTCAAAAATGCCTTGTAATCGTCGATGGCAGCTTGTCCTTGGGTGATATAGTTTTTCCAAACACCCACGGCACCCAATTGCGCAAATCCATATTCGATGTAATAAAAAGGGACTTCAAAAATATGAAGTTGTTTGTGCCATGAATTTTCTAATGCCGATTCCAAGTCGGTGTAATCTACTTCGCCACTGCCAAAACGACCACATAGTTCTAGCCATTTTGCAGTTCTTTCGGCCTCGGAATGGGTGGGGTTCTCGTAAATCCAATGTTGAAACGCATCAACTTGAGCAATCCAGGGTAAGGTTCCTAAAATCCCCTCCAATTGTTCGCTCTTGGCACGATCGAGTAGGTTTTTATCGTCAAAATAAGCGTCCCAAGTATTCATCGTGAGCAATTCCATGCTCATGCTGGCTAGCTCGGCGACTTCACTCGGAGTATTCTTATACGCGTTTAATGTCAACGGAGCCATTTCGAAACTATGAATCGCATGACCTGCTTCGTGGACCAAGGTCTCAACATCGCGAAGGTTTCCGCTGGCATTCATGAAGATAAAGGGCATGTTGGTTTTTGCCAAAGGATAGTTGTAACCGCCAGGTGCTTTTCCCAAGCGAGAATCCAAGTCCAAGAGGTTGTGCGATTTCATTGTTTTGATGCATTCGCCGAAATAGAGGTCAACGCGTTCCAAGCAATCGATTCCTTTTTCCAGCAATTGGTCTCCGCCTGTGAAAGGTTTCAATGGTTCTCTGCCAAATGGGTCCACTGCAGTATCCCATGGTTTCAGAGATTCCAGACCCATTTTTTCTTTGCGATCTAGCATCAACGATTTGAGCATCGGCACTACGGCTGTTTCTACGCTGCGATGGAAATCTTTGCAAGCGTCTACATTGTAGTCGTATCGACCCATGGCTTTAAACATATAGTCACGGAAATTGTTGAACCCGGCATTCACGGCCAACTGATGACGCAATTGCACCATTTTGTTGAACAACTTATTCAGTTTGTCAGTGTCCTCCGTACGTCGTTTTTGCATCAAATGCCAAACCTGCTCCCGTTTTTGACGGTCGGTTTGCATCAAAATGTTGCTTGCTTGCTGAAGGGTAATAGTTTGTCCATCCCATTCAATCGACATATTTCCTTGAATGGATGAATATTCTTGGGCGAGGGTGGCCAATTCGCTTTGAAGGGGGATGTTTTCTTCGCGGAAAATTTCAACGGCACCTTTTAAGCCTCTAAGGTAAATCTCGTTGCCTTCATTGCGTTGGCGCAAGGATTCGGCAAAGGGAGAATCTACGATTTTGCGATTCAACAAATCTTCCATCGGCGATAGATGGGGCTGTATTTCTTGAACAAAAGTGAGATACGATGTTTCGTGGTCTTTGTTTTGTGTATCGCATGTCATTTTGATATAGCGCCACGCCATATCTTCAGACAATGCACTTTCTAGGTCGCTGACATCTTGCAGAAATTGCTCAAAATCTTGGGCATTGGCAATGTTGCGGTCTAGCAGGGATTCAAATAGAGGTATCACATCGTCTTTCGATTGAACGACGAAGGGGTTGGGGATAAAAGAAGAAGACATAAGGGACTTAGCTACCCATTTTGCGTGGGGTGGTGGTCTTTGATTTTGCGCCTGTTGCTGTTTTAGAAGGAACGATTTTCTTAGTAGCTACGGCTTTTTTTGCTTTTGCATCGGTAGTTTTTGGCGCATCGGCATCGGCACCTTCTTCGGCAGATTCTTCTTTGTCGAGGTTCGCCCAATCCAAATCAGTGGCTTTCAACATTCCGTACCAAACGAACAATTTTTTCATGTCTGAAGTATAGACACGTTCGCGATCGTAGTTGGGGAGTGCCAACGACATGAAGGCTTTTACTTCATCATTATCGGCTTTTGCATCAGGAACGGCTTTTCCAGATTCTTCCAAAGATTTGATGGTCATTAGGACATTTGCCAATTTCACTTCTGCATCTTCGGTGAACATCGCGATATCGCTAAGGATGCTGATTCTCTGTCGTGGGTTGGTGCCGAAGCGCTTTCCGTCTGTGAGAGATTCTAGGATCAAACCATTTTTATTTCTACCTAAAATTTTGTGCAATCCGGGCATTCCCGTTACCGATACAACGTCTTTCAATTCCATAAGAATACAAATTTCGCCAAATGCGGTTGAATAAACAAACTAAGCGATGTGCTTACGGGTATATACTTTTTGGAATTCTCTCAATAGCACCGCTTTGGACATGTTTTCTGGGGTGTTTCCGCCCATGCTTTGTACAAAACGATACTGTTTTTCGGTGAGGTCCACGCGATAAACCACCTTCATCCAGGTGCCGTGGTGTTGGGTTTGAAGTGTTTCGATGCAAGCCAGGAGTTCGGGAATCATCGATTCGAGGGTAGGATACACATCTTGACCAAAGGTGAATCCCATCAAACCAAAATCTTTTTCAATTTGATCTTTTACAGCCATCAATAATTCTTGACTCTCCGAGGCGGGCAAATCCGCTTTCCAGCTGTTGGTGATCTCGTTCATCAATCTTTTTCCCACTTGTCAACGGCCGCAGTTGCTAAACCATTGCCCAAGACGTTTGTCATGGATCGTCCCATATCGCAAAAATGGTCGATGGGTAAAATTAGGGCTATGCCTTCCGCCGGAATATCGAACATGGCGCATGTTGCGGCAACCACAACCAGGGAAGCACGCGGAACACCGGCAATGCCTTTTGACGTAAGCATCAAAACCAAAAGCATCGTGAGCTGAGTACCCAAATCGAGGGGGATTCCATAGGCTTGCGCAATGAAAATGGAGGCAAAGGTCATGTACATCATCGAACCATCGAGGTTAAAGGAATAACCTAGGGGTAGGATGAAACTAACGATTTTTTTACGACACCCGAATTTTTCCAATTCTTCGGTGAGTTTTGGGAAAACAGCTTCGCTCGATGTCGTGCTGAATGCCACCATCAACGGGGTTTTGAGGTGGTTGAGGAGGGTTGCTAAACGTTTGCGAAGGATGAAGTATCCCACGGCGAGCAATAGGATCCAAAGTAGGGTTAGTCCCACATAAAACGATGCCATGTAATAGCCGTAAACCTTCAGTATGCCGAGTCCTTTTGTCGCGATGATGGCCGTAATCCCACCAAAAACGCCAAGCGGTGCAAACCACATTACATAGCCTACGAGTATCAGAATGACCTTGCTAAGGTTGTCGAGGAATTTGACGATGCCTTCGCCTTTTTCGCCGTATTGGGTGAGTGCGATGCCAAAGAAAATCGAAAAGACAACGATTTGAAGTATTTCGTTTGTGGCTAGGGCTTCGAAAAGGCTCTTTGGGAAAAGGTGTTCGATGAAATGTTGTATGGAAAAGCTTTGTGTCTTCCCTATCACATCGGCGGCGGCAGAGGTGTCTAAAGCGTTGATGTTTAGGTGAAGCGATTCTCCGGGTTTAAAATAATTTACCAGCATCAAACCCAAAAGCAAGGAGGCCAGGGACGCGCTGAAAAACCAAATCATTGAGCGACCGCCAACGCGACCTACGGCCTTTAGATTGCCCATTTTGGCAATGCCCACAATCAAGGTAGTAATAACGAGAGGCGCAATAATCATTTGCACCAAACGCAAGAAAACGCCGGTTAGGATTTTGAAATACTGACCAATATGTTCAGACCGAACGATGTCTTTTAACGCGCCCGAAGCATCTTTAATTTGAATGGTTTCAGGGAAGTAAATATGGATGAGTTGGCCTGTGACGGCACCCAAAATCATTGCTGCGATGATGTACCAAGTAAGGTTTTGTTTTTGTTGACTCATGGTTACTGCAAGTATACATCAGGGAAGGGTAGAAAGGAAACGGGGGTTGGGGTTTCAAAGGTCAAAAAATCGTTGTAGGTTTGTGTTAATGATTGTTGTAACCGGAGCCGCAGGATTTATTGGGTCTGCCTTGTTGGGAGAACTACAGAGAATGGGCTATGGCGATTTGATTGCTGTGGATGATTTTTCCGTTCAGGCGAAGTCGGCCAATTATCAAAACAAGCGAATTACGCAGTTCGTGGAGCGCAGCGATTTCTTCGATTGGCTATCTCACAATTCCAAACGCATTCAATTCATTTTTCACATTGGGGCACGCACCCGCACCGATGAATTTGATGAAGCAGTATTGCAACATTTGAATGTGGAATATTCGCAAAAGATGTGGCAAGCCTGCGTGGATCACAATATTCCTTTGATTTATGCCTCTTCTGCCGCCACCTATGGCGATGGTACCCAAGGTTTTTCTGATGAGCCTGCATCGTTGGATTCATTAAGGCCGTTGAATCCCTATGGAAATAGCAAACATCGTTTTGATTTATGGGTGATGGAGCAGAAAAAGACCCCACCGTTTTGGGCCGGGTTCAAGTTTTTTAATGTGTTTGGTCCCAATGAATATCACAAAGGTCGAATGGCTTCAGTAGTATTTCACGCCTATAATCAGATCAAAGAAACCGGACATGTATCGCTTTTTAGAAGTCATAACGAAAATTTCGCCAATGGCGCTCAGGAACGCGATTTTATCTTTGTAAAGGATGTTGTTTCTGCGATGATGCATTTTTTGGTTCATCGCAAGAACAGCGGATTGTATAATTTGGGGACAGGAACTTGCCGGACATTTGAAGATCTGGCGAATGCTGTTTTTGCTGCCATGGAATTGTCTCCGGAAATTCATTTCGTGGATATGCCGTTGGACATTCGCGACAAATATCAGTATCATACCCAGGCCAATATGGATCGTTTGGCGGCGGCGGGATATAAATTGCCGTTTACGCCATTGGAGATTGCGGTGGACGATTACGTGAAGAATTATTTGATTTCTGGACAATATTTGTAACAATTGAAGGTTTAATTTGAATCTATCCATTTGATAATGAATCGCTTTCAAAGAAATACACTGCTTCTGATTTTAGGCGCCATGTTGGTTGCCGTTGGACAGGTATTTATGATTCGCGAGCAGAATTTGGGCGCTGAGAAAGGCCTGATGAACTTGTCGAATCGCATCGAAGAATCGATGATCAACGCGCAGGCTGTGATTTCTCAGGTCGACGATTCCATTGACAAGAAGGAGCAGATGCTCATGCATTCTACACATTTGGAATGGGCAGGGTATGAGAAATTGTCGCAGACTTTGCAAACGCAGGGGGTCGACATGTTTGTGTTCGAGTTTGGGCAGCCCGTTTTTTGGTCGACCCAGAATTTTCAGATCTCCCCAAATTTTGACAAACCCATAGAATTGCAAAAGCAGGGCAATCTTTTTGTGGCGGTTTATCATAAGCAGCGCGATGGAAAGTCGTTTGCCTATGTGTTGCCATTGATTGAGGCAAAGGAAATTTCTTACACCCAGAGCAGTGTTTTTCAAAATGCCAATGTGGTAGAATATTCCATTAGTAGAAATCCAGTTGAGAATTCTACCCCGGTGATTGTCCCTGACATGGAGCTGTTTTATTTGGTTGTTTCCAATTATCAGCATCCGTATTGGTTTGATATACTCTTTTTGCTGGGTGCTTTAATGATTAGTGCGGCGGTGTTCGGGATGACCAAGTCGAGCAAGTTTCATTTGTTGGCGGTGGGTGGTTTATTTGCAACCTGGCTTGGCGTGTATTGGCTGTTTTCCCATGCTTATACCCTGGAAGCATTAAAGAGTACGCCTTTGTTTTCAAGGGATTTGTTTTTTGCCTCTCAAAGTGGCGGCACGCTCGGCGAACTCATTTTCATTACCGTGTTGGGATTGTTCGTCGTTAGCAGTTTGGTTCGATGGCTAGAGCAATGGATAAAAAATTCGGATCAACCTTTGGCTGGTTTTGTTCTCAGTAACTTGGCGATGCAGGCCAGTTTATGGATGTTGGTTTGGCTGTTGCTCAATGGCGTGAATTTGGTTCATTTGGGTCGGATCAATCTAGATTTCCAGCAGTTTCATCGACTCACCCTATTTTCATTTGTTGCTGTAGCGACGCTTTCGGTTCAGTGGGTTGCGTTCTACCGAATGAATGGTTTCGCCTGGAGCGTTTTACAGGTTCAATCTACTTGGATTGTTCGATTGATTTCTCTGGCGCAGACCTTGCCACCTTTGGTCTTTGTCTACATCACCCCCGATCTTACGGATATTTTCCCTTATTGGATGGGGTTTATCGCCGCATGGATTGGATTTGAATGGTGGATGAAGGACCGGAAGGATTGGTTGCGCGTGGTGCTTCGCGTAGTTTTTGCCGGAATATTAATAAGTAGTTTGTTTGCAAAAGAATCGGCCATCAAAGAGAAAAGGACACGGCGGTATTTGGCAGAAAATCTATTGCAGGGCACCGATATCGAAACCGCTGAACGTTTGAAAAAGACAGAGTCGATGTTGTTGGTGGACAAGGGAATCGTGGATTATTACACTTGTACAGATGAAACCAAAGCGGAATTTGAAAAGCGATTGCGTGAGCTATATTTTGGTCCATATTTGGCCGATTTTGAAGTCAATTTTTTGGATTTTAATTCCTTGGGTAAATCGTATCGACAGGAGAATTCGTACGACTATCCTGCTATCAGTCAGTTGTTTAAGGGCGAGGACTGTGTGCCAGTTACTTCCAATTTTGTAAAGGTTAATAATTACAAACTCAAAGGCAGTTTTATCGGTCGTTTTGATGTCAGCTCTGCAGTGGGCTATCACGGCGTTTTCTTTGTGATTTTATCCCCTCGATTGTCGTCCATGGAAGGCCGTTTGAGCGATTTGTTCAATCGGAATGTATTGGAGCCGTTGTATGCGGACAATCAGTACAGTTTTGCCATTTACAATAACAATCGATTGAATTATTCTTATGGATCGGTGGATTATCCGTTGGACAATCGCTGGCACGGGAAGTACAATGATTCGATGGCGGCCAATGACGGTGGTGGCAAGGGTTTCTTGTTGGCCGAGGGCGTAAGTCATTTTGTGCTTACGGATGGCTTGAATAATACGGTGGTATTGTCGCGGAGTCAGATCGATTTTATTGGATCGATTACCGGATTTACGGTATTGGGATTGGGCGGTATTTTGATCGTGATGCTTTACTATTTTGTCTTGTGGTTGAGGCAGCGAATGATCGTGATGGGGAATATTACAGGCAAAAAGTTGAAGTTGCTGAAGAATTTGCGCAGCAGGATGCCGATGGGAAATCAGGGAGAATTGTTCATCGCCAATCGTTTGCAGCTATATGTGACATGGATGGTGTTTGCGACGTTTTTGGTGGTGTTGTTTGTGACGGTGAATTATTTCGTAAGGAATTATTCGGAGACGCAGAAGGATGGGTTGCGACAGAAGGCCAACGAAATCGCATCGAAGTTGAGCAGTAAGGTGAATATTGATGCGGTGTACGATAAGTATCAAACGGGTTTGGTGTATGATTTGGCGGAGTATTACAATACAGATATCAATTTGTATCGTGCGGATGGTACCTTGTTGGTATCGACCAATGATCGATTGATTGAAGAAAGCGTTCGCGGTCGGTTGATGAATCCGTCTGTGTATCGCAAAATGTCGAATTTGGGTTCGTCTACCTCGCTCATCAATGAGAGTTTGGGCGATTTGGACTATATCTCTTCGTATACGGCATTGTTGAACAAGGATTTGAAGGTAAAGGGGTATTTGAATTTGCCTTATTTCTCGAACCGAAAGGATTTGTATCGGGATATTTCGGAGTATGCGGTTACGATCATTAATTTGTTTGCATTGGTTTTTGCGATCATGATTGTGATTGCTTATTTGGTGGCTCAGCGGATTGCGTTGCCCTTGAATTTGATTCGGAAGCAGTTGGCATCGGTGAAGATTGGGGAGCGGAATCAGCCTTTGGATTGGGACAAGAACGATGAGATTGGTTTGTTGGTGAAGGAGTATAACAAGATGATTGTTGAGTTGGAGAACAGTTTGAATTTGCTGGCCGAGAGCGAACGTCAGGGAGCATGGAGGGAGATGGCAAAACAGGTGGCGCATGAGATTAAAAATCCATTAACTCCGATGCGATTGTCGTTGCAGCATCTGCAGTTTTCATTGCAGCGCAACGATGAGAATTTGAAGGATAAGATTCAGAAGACCAGCGAATTGTTGATTCGTCAGATTGATTCATTGGCTCAGA
Organism: Flavobacteriales bacterium; assembly: GCA_947472115.1. Taxonomy (GTDB): domain Bacteria; phylum Bacteroidota; class Bacteroidia; order NS11-12g; family UBA955; genus UBA955. The sequence continues at coordinate 8,433 of CANIZU010000018.1, forward strand.
TGGCGGAGGAGTTTAGTTCGTTTGCCAAGATGCCGGAGCCCAAGTTGGAGCGCGTGAATTTGGTACAGGTGGTGTCGGATGCGGTGTTGTTGTTGGGTAAGGAAAGTGACATGCCAATTGAGTGGAAGTTTGCCAGCGACGATGTGCATGTACAAGCAGATCCATTGCAGTTGGGTAGGGTATTTACGAATATTTTAAAGAATGCGATTCAGTCGATTCCGGAGGGAAGGACGGGTGAGATTGCGGCTGAGTTGAAGTTGAAGGACAAAAGGGTAGTGGTTGAGTTCCGGGACAATGGGAAGGGGATTCCAGAATCGTTGCGGGATAAGATTTTCTCTCCGAATTTTTCTACGAAAAATTCGGGTATGGGGTTGGGTCTTGCGATTTCCAAAAAGATTGTGGAGCAGTTGGGTGGTAGCATTGCTTACCAGACCAAGGTGGGTGAGGGTACGAAATTCACGATTGATTTACCCGTGGTTTAGGGGCTTACGGGACGTGTTAATCGGGCCGGTATTTGAGGGCCAAATCTATTTGTGCGATGAGTTTTTTGAGGCCGGCGCGTTGCATGGCTGATTTTTTGAGTTGGGATTTGATTCGCGCCGGCTCAGCCAAGGCTTCATTCCATTGCGAATGGTTCCAGCTGATCATTTCGCGGGGTGCAAATCGAGGCTCTTGATTGGGTTGCGAGAATCTGTTCCAGGGGCATACATCCTGACAAATATCACAGCCATAAGCCCAAGCTCCCGTATTGATTTGGGATTCTGAGGTTTTGACAGTTTCTTGGGTATGGAGGTCCTCCGTGGCATCTAAAACCTTGGTTACATTGGTGTTTTCGGTCGAAATATTACCTGTGGGCCATGTTTTATCCTCTATGGTGAGGTATGAAATACATCGATTTGAATCAATCACTTGCGGTTGGACAATGGCTTGGGTAGGACACGCATCAATGCAAGCGGTACATTCGCCACAGTGGTCCGTTTGTGGTTTGTCGGGCTCAAGTTCAAGGTTGCAAATAATCTCTGCCAAAAAGAAAAAGCTACCCACTCCTTTTCGAAGTAATAAGCTGTTTTTTCCAATCCACCCTATACCTGCGCGCTCTGCCCACTGTCGTTCCATCACTGGCGCACTATCCACGAACGCTCTGCCTTCAAAGGATGGGATTTGGGATTGAATTTCTCCCATTAAATCAAATAACTTCTCTTTGATGACATGGTGATAATCATCACCCCAAGCATATTTGGCGATTTGGGGATTGACAACGCCTTCCTTAAGTTCCAATTCCTGTGCCTTTGGAAAGTAATTGTAGGCAAGGCAAATGACTGTTTTTGCCCCCTCTACGAGCAACGATGGGTTGAGTCGCTTCTGGAAATGATTTTCCATGTAAGCCATCTTACCATGATATCCTTTTTCTAGCCAATCTGTAAGTTGTGGCTCGGTTTCGTTTAGTTTTTCAGCGCGCGCAAATCCACTGGCCAAAAAGCCATATTTTTCAGCCAGGGCCGAGATGAATTCTTTTTGGTCTAAAGTGTTTTGCACTGCCACAAAAATAGGGGCATTACAACAACGTATTGCCGCCGGGGTATCTGGGGTCCAATTTGCCCAAATGACGGAATGCTAATGCCGTGGCTTCTCTGCCTCTTGCAGTTCGCTGTAGATATCCTTCTTGAATCAAGAATGGCTCATACACTTCCTCAATGGTGCCAGCGTCTTCACCCACTGCAGTGGCAATGGTATTTAATCCAACCGGACCGCCTTTGAACTTTTCAATGATGGTGCTCAAGATTTTGTTGTCCATCTCGTCCAATCCGTTGGCATCCACATTTAATGCCTTCAGGGCATATTTGGCAATGTCCAAAGTGATCGTCCCATCTCCTTTGATCTGTGCAAAATCGCGGGTTCTGCGCAACAATGCATTGGCGATACGAGGCGTTCCACGACTTCTACGTGCAATTTCAAATGCTGCTTCTTCAACGATGGGGGTTTGAAGAATATGAGCGCTTCGGCCTACGATGTTGGTCAGCGTAGCGGCATCGTAGTATTCCAAACGACAATTAATTCCAAATCGAGCGCGCAAAGGGGAGGTCAATAATCCACTTCTCGTTGTGGCCCCAACCAAAGTGAATGGCTGCAATGCTATTTGAACGCTGCGGGCATTTGGACCGGTATCGATCATGATGTCTATCCGATAATCCTCCATTGCAGAATACAAATACTCTTCCACCACCGGGCTCAAACGATGTATTTCATCAATGAACAGGACATCGCCTTCATTCAAGTTGGTAAGCAATCCCGCTAAATCGCCTGGCTTTTCTAAAACGGGGCCTGAGGTAATCTTCATGTTGCTGCCCATTTCGTTGGCAACGATAAAACTCAAGGTAGTTTTACCCAATCCTGGAGGGCCATGCAAAAGGATGTGGTCCAAAGCTTCCCCACGCATTTTGGCCGCTTCAACAAAAATCTTGAGGTTCTCAATGATTTTAGGCTGACCGGTGAAATCGCCAAAGTCGGCAGGACGCAAAACCTTTTCAATGTCCTTATCGGAATTGCTCATGTTATTTGCGTTTGCATCTAAATTGGGATTCATTTTCGTGGTATTGGGTGTGCTAAAATATAAATTAGTTTCAATCGGCAGTATGTGCCAATTTTCTTAAATTCTCATCTACTTGCGCATTGACTTGCCACAAAGGGGGTCTTACGGCAGTTCCGCAGAGTTGTTTCTCGTGTAACATGGTTTTGATTCCGCCCGGACTTCCATCGGCGAAAATCGCAATGGATGACTCCAAAACGCGTTCATGAGCCGCTCTTGCTGCAATGATATCTCCCTGCAATGCAGATTTTACCATCCCAGAAAATGTCCGCGGGAAAATGTGGTTGATTACAGAAATTACGCCGCTGCCACCGCAGGCTAGGATAGGGAAAGTCAACGCATCGTCTCCGCTGATGACAAGGAAATCAGCTGGTTTGTCCTTCAAAATCGACATTGCCTGCTCCATGTTTCCGCTGGCCTCTTTGGTTGCTACGATGTTCGGATGTTTCGCCAACTCCAATTGAGTTGAAGCGGTCATGTTGCTGCCCGTTCTTCCCGGAACATTGTATAAAATCACCGGCAAGGGCGATGCGTTTGCCACCTCGTTGTAGTGGTAAATAATCCCCTGCTGATTGGGTTTGTTATAATAAGGCGATACGCTTAAAATGGCGGTTAAACCATCGGTATTTAACGATTTAAGTTGCTCTACCACATCAGAAGTGTTGTTGCCGCCCACGCCCAAAACCAATGGCAATCGACCTGCATTCACTTTTTTGATGTGCGATACTACGGCGCTCTTTTCTTCGTTTGATAGCGTAGCACTTTCACCGGTTGTGCCCAGCATGACAAAATAGTTGGTTCCGCCGGCGATTTGTTGCTCAATGATTCTGCTTAACGCATCAAAATCAATGCTATGGTCGTTGTTGAATGGCGTGATCAATGCCGTGCCTGTTCCAATGAGTTCTTTCATGCCAATTTATTCAAGTGTTCCTTTAAATCACAAAGGTACTGATTCATGCTGTTCTTCTCAGTAGGTTTGATTAATACGTCGTAGTTTCCAAGGTGTTTTGCATTGTAAGGCCCCACTTTGCATGCTGCTTTGCATACCGATGCCATTCCCAAAAATTGCCAATTCCCGTTTAGGTCGAGCGATATGAAAAAATCTGTTTCCTGCAACAGCACATTTTTGAGGTCTTCCGCCTTAGGAAATCCGGTGCGATCAAAGTCCCATTTGCCCACGTGATACGTATTGACTTCCGGCACCAATGGGGTTTCTTCGGTAGTTTTTACATTGAAATACACAATGCGAATGACTTGTTTACCGGCATTTTTTAAATATTCGATGTATTCTTTGATGGCTTTCGTCTCCGCCGGCGAACAACCGCTGTCCCAAACCAAAATAAAACGGGTGGCTTTATTGAAATTGGGCGCATATTTTAATTTGCCAAATTCCTTGGCCTTGTGCTGATGCAATTTCGCGATAACCCTTGAAACCAATCCGTCGTTGTTGCTCATGTCTGTTTTTTCTATTGGTTTGATATTAAATCAAGAAAAGTATCCTCGTCAATGATTTGCACTCCCAGCTGCGTAGCCTTCTCCAATTTTGAAGGTCCGATGCCATCTCCAGCGACTAAATAATCCGTTTTTCCCGTCACGCCACTGCCAACTTTGCCGCCATGGGCTTCAATCATTACTTTGATTTCATCGCGACTGTGTTTGGCAAATACTCCAGAAATAACCATTGTTTTGCCGGTAAGATTACTTCCTAGACTCACTTTTTCGGCGGCCGTGAACTGCAATCCCGCGGCTTTCATGCGTTCGATTCCTTCTCGGTGTTTTGGTTCGGCAAAATATTGAACCACGGATTCTGCGATGCGTTCTCCGATTTCATCTACGGTGATGAGGGTTTCTTCCGGGGCCGACATTAAATTATCGATGTTGCCCATCGCTGAAGCCAATTTTTTTGCTACCGTTTCACCCACATAGCGAATGCCCAAGCCAAACAAGACGCGTTCGAAGGGTTGTGATTTGCTTTGCTCAATGCCTTCAATTAGGTTGTTGGCGGTTTTTTCACCCACACGATCCAAGGCCAATATCTGTTCAAAAGTTAAATCGTATAAGTCGGCCAGGTCTCTCACCAAACCCGCAGTATACAAGGTTTCTGCCATCTCACTGCCGATGCTTTGAATGTCCATCGATTTCCGGCCTACGAAATGTTCGATTTTTCCGATGGCTTGGGGCGGACATTCGTCGACGTTTGGACAGTAATGGTGTGCTTCTCCTTCTTTTCGAACCAGTTCAGTGTTACATTCTGGGCAATGGGTGATATAGATGTGGGGTTGGGATTGTTCTGATCGGCGCGAAAAATCGACCCCTACAATTTTGGGTATGATTTCGCCCCCTTTTTCTACAAAAATCGCATCGCCCACACGTACATCGAGTCGTTCGATTTCATTGGCATTGTGCAGACTGGCCCTTTTTACGGTGGTTCCAAGGAGTTGAACGGGTTGAAGTTCGGCAACGGGGGTGATGGCTCCGGTGCGGCCTACCTGATATGTAATTCCCAAAAGGGTGGAGCTTGCGGTTTCGGTTTGAAATTTATAGGCGATGGCCCAGCGAGGAACTTTGGCGGTGAAGCCCAATTCTTCTTGGTATCGAAAAGAATTTACTTTGATTACTACTCCGTCGGTATCGTAACCCAAATCATGTCGGGCCTCATCCCAATGCGTCAAATAGCTAAACACCTCTTCTATATTTCGGCAGTTTTTGCTGTTTTCTGCCGTTTTTATTCCCCATTGATGCGCATTTTGAAGCGAATCGCTGTGGGTTTGGAAAGGATTGGTATCGGACAGGAAATGGTATAGGGTAATGTCGAGCGGACGCTTGGCCACTTCGTTTGGGTCTTTGATTTTGAGAGATCCAGAGGCGACGTTTCTAGGGTTTGCGTATTCGGCTTCGCCTTGACTTCTGCGGAGGGCATTGAGTTTTTCGAATCCTTTTCGATGCATGAAGATTTCACCTCGGATTTCGAATGATTTGGGGAAATTGCCATGCAGTTGCTGTTTTACGCTTCTGATGGTTTTAACATTTTCGGTTACATCGTCGCCTTGAAAGCCATCGCCTCGCGTAACGGCCTGTACCAATTGACCTTCTTCGTAAAAGAGCGAAATGGCTAGCCCATCGATTTTGAGTTCGCAGACGTATTCAACGCTGTCGAGTCCGAGTGATTTCTTTACGCGCTCATCAAATTCTCTGAGTTCTTCTTCGGAATAGGTGTTTCCGAGCGACATCATGCGGCGTTTGTGAGGTACGGTTTTGAAATCTTCGATGAGTCCACCACCTACGATGCGTGTTGGGCTGTCGGCTAGGGCAAGGGTTGGATTTTCTTTTTCGAGCGCTTCAAGTTCTTTGAGTTTTAAATCAAATTGCTGGTCTGAAATCACCGGCTCTGCCAATACATAGTACCGGTAATTGTGGCCTTTGAGTTCGGCGGTGAGCGCTTGGATTTTGGCTTGGATTTCGTGGATTTGCATGAATTGAAACGCAACGACCAAATTACGATGGGTTGACGCGTGCAGCCCAATGAATTGGGCAAGAGTTATTCACAATTTAATGAATATTTTGGGTGAAATTTTTTGCTCCCGAGGATTTGTGGTTACTTGCGGCATCAATTAAAAATTATGTCGACTTTGGCCATTTCCCCCAATCACGTTGTAGGCATTGCTTACACTCTTACTGTTGCCGATGGCGAAGTCGTTGACTTTGCTGATGTAGCTACACCTTTGTTGTTTATTCATGGCATTGGCCAGACGATTGAAGCATTTGATGATAAATTGAATGGCTTGAAAGTGGGCGATACTTTTGATTTTGAATTGGACGCTGCCAATGGGTATGGTGAACTTGATCCTAAGTTGGTGGTTGATTTGCCAAAATCAATTTTTGAAGGGGAGGATATTCCTGAGGATGTTTTGGAGATTGATGCGGTGTTGCCATTGCAAGATTCAGAAGGCAATCCTTTGGACGGTCGCGTTGTTGAAATCGGTGAGGATTTTGTTAAGGTGGATTTGAATCATCCTTTGGCGGGTGAGGATTTGCATTTTAAGGGTGAAATTCTTTCGGTTCGTGAAGCCACTGAAGAAGAATTGGAGCATGGCCACGTTCATGGCGAAGGCGGTCATCAGCACTAATATTTTGCCCTAAGGGTCTTTCATTATTTTGTTTCTTCTGCGTAGCGCGGATCTGTTTGGTATGGGATTTTTTTCATCCGACTGATTTCGATGTTGTAAACGCCAAAGTCTTCTGTGATTTGTCCCCAGAGTCTGTAGATTCCTCTTCCGTGAAAGGGATATGCTTGCACGGTGGGCGGGAAGTGAATGCTATCAAAGTAATTTCCGTCGGCATCTAACCAGGTGCCAAAATTCATCTCTTTGCCGCCTACGGTTTTGGTGGGTTTCACGGTGACTAGGTAGCCTTCCATGACAACAAATTTCTTCATCATCTTGGCGAAGTGTTTTCCTCGGATTTTGGACAGGTGAGGCAGGCTTTCATCGTGTGGAAAGGGCGCGCCTAGCATCAAATGGAAGGGGTTGCAGAGAGAAAATCCAAGAAGGTTTCGTTCGTCGTGCGCAATTTCTAGCCAAGAATCTTCCAAGCTAGGCAGTTGATATTCTTTGGGTGCTTCGAGGAATAGTTTTTGGGTTTGGGCCATCGGTTTTTTGTTGTTTCCGTAGAGGGCATGGGCTTCCCACATGAGGGCTTTTCTGCTTTTTTCCCAGCTCCTACAGGCGCCAATTTGGATGAGGATTTTGAGTTGTTCTAGGCCGGGTTCAACGCGTTGTTTGAATTCGCTGAGGTTGTTGAATGGGCCATCGGTGTTGCGGGCTTGCAATATGCGTTGTATGCAACTCTGCTCCATGCTATCGATGAGGCCAAGTCCTAGCCAAAGCGTTTTTTCTTGGATTCGGGTGAGGGCTTCGCTGTGATTGATGCACGGAGCTTGAATGTTGGCCCCACTTTTTCTTGCTGCATGTACGTAGAACTCTGTTCGATAGAAGCCTCCAAAATTGTTGATTACGGCGGTATAGAATTCCAAGGGGTAGTAGGCTTTGAGGTAGAGGCTTTGGTAACTTTCTACGGCGTAACTGGCGCTATGTCCTTTGGCGAAGCTATAGCCGGCGAAGCTTTCGATTTGATGCCATACTTCGGCGATGAGCTCGGGTTTATGTCCTTTTTGTGCGGCCGATTCAAAGAATTTATCTTGCACTTTTTGAAACTCTTCTCTGCTGCGGAATTTCCCACTCATGCCACGACGTAGGACGTCGCTTTCTCCCAGTCCGAGGCCGGCGAAGTGGTGGGCGACTTTAATCACGTCTTCTTGGTAGACCATGATGCCATAGGTTTCGGGCATCAGGTCCCAAAGGACAGGGTGGGCTTCTTTGCGTTTTTCGGGCTGTATATGTCGTTCAATGAACGTGCGCATCATCCCGCTCCGGGCTACGCCCGGGCGGATGACGCTGCTGGCAGCGACCAATGTTAGGTAGTCGTTGCATTTGAGTTTTCTCAGTAGCTGTCGCATCGCCGGACTTTCAACGTAAAAGCACCCCGTGGTATGTCCGCTTTCGATCAATCTCCGAATGATGGGATCGTCCTTAAACGCTTGAATTTGGTGAATGTCGATGTCGATTCCGCGGTTTTCTTTTACGTAGATAATGGCATCTTTGATGTGTCCAAGTCCGCGTTGGGAGAGGATGTCGAACTTGGCGATGCCGAGGTCTTCGGCTTCGAGCATGCTAAACTGTACCACGGGAAATCCTTTGGGTGGCAGGAAGGTGGCGCTATAGTGGTGGATGTGTTTTTCGGGGATGAGGATGCCGCCCACGTGGATGCTGAGGTGGTTGGGGAGGTTGTGGATGCGGTGGGCGTGTTTGAGCAGGGTTGCGTTTTTTTCGGTGGAGTGTTTGTTGAGCAGCGCATCGATTTCGGCTTTTGGGAGGCCAAATACTTTGCCGAGTTCTCGGATAACGGCATTGCTTTGAAAGGTGCTATAGGTGGCCAGAAGTGCGGCGCCATGGTCTTTGTATTTGTTGAGGATGTAAGCGGTAACGTAATCTCTGTCTTGCCAAGAGAAGTCGAGGTCGAAGTCGGGCGGACTACTCCGATGCGGGTTGATAAATCGCTCAAAGTAGAGGTCGAGGTGTATTGGATCCACATCCGTAATCCTAAGGCAGTAGGCAACCACGGAGTTTGCGCCTGAGCCACGGCCGACGTAGAAGTAGTTGTTTTCTCTAGCGAATCTGCAGATGTCCCAATTGATAAGGAAGTAGGGGGTAAATCCGAGTTCGTAGATCATTTGCATTTCCTTTTCCA